>JBDKJN010000048.1:0-3317 GCA_039796595.1 Bacteroidota bacterium | reverse complement strand
CGAAACGATAATGGGGGGGACTTCGTTCGCTGGCACTTTGCCTGTCACGAGTGGTCCACACTATCTTCAAGGAATGGGCGAAACCCATATTACGCCTGGCAAAATGCGCTGGATGTCAAGTACGCAACTGGCGCTTGATTTTCAGCGGGAACTGTCATCAGCGATTCAAGATACTGCATTGGTAGCCAGCCCTGCCGGTGATTATGAAGAAGACATGATGCTTGATGCTGTGAAGAACCAGGCGAATCTCATCGAAAATGGCTTTAAACGAATTGATGATATTGCTCAGAGCGGAATTACGCTTGGTGCTTATCCTGGATGCCGTGTTTTGGTGGCTAAAAATGGAAATGTTGTTTATGATAAGGCGTTCGGTACTTTGGACTGGAAGGCGAAGCAGAAAGTAGGTCTTCAGACCATTTACGATTTGGCTTCAATCACCAAGGTGGCCGGTAGTACACTCGCAGCAATGAAGTTGGTAGACGATAGTTTGTTGGATATCAATAAGACGCTCGGTGATTATTTACCAATCCCTGCCAACAATGAATACAGCAAAATCTGTATAAAAAATATGCTGTCGCATTGCGCCGGTTTAACCCCATGGATCCCGTTTTATCAGCAATCAATGGAGAATGGCGAACTTAAGCCGGGTATATATACCAACAAGGCCGATGCTACGCATCAAATGGAGGTAGCCAAGGGTATTTACATACTGGATAGCTATAGAGACAGCATTTTTAATGCAATTCTTCATACACCGCTGTCAAACGACAAATCCTATAAGTACAGTGATCTGGGGTATTATTTCATTCAGCGAATTGTAGAAAAACAAACAGGTAAGTCATTGGATGTTTATCTGAAGGAAAATTTCTACGAGCCACTTGGGCTATCCACTATGGGATATACGCCATTGAACAAATTTGAAGTGACTCGTATAGCTCCAACCGAAAAGGATGAGGTATTTCGTAAACAACAAATTCAAGGACATGTACACGATCAAGGTGCAGCTATGATGGGCGGGGTTGCAGGTCATGCTGGATTATTCAGCAATGCACAAGATCTTGCTGTTGTGATGCAAATGCTGATGGATGAAGGTGTATACAACGGTCAACGTTACCTCACGGCCGAAACTATCCGTCTTTTTAATACTCGTCACTTTGATGGCAATCGTCGCGGATTGGGTTTTGATAAACCATCGCTGACTCCGGGACATGGCAGTACTTGTCGTGAGGCAGATACTAGTTCATTCGGGCACACGGGCTTTACTGGTACCATGTGCTGGGCTGACCCAAAAAACGGTTTGGTTTACGTTTTCTTAAGCAATAGAGTCAACACGGATGCCGAAAACAAAAAGCTTCAGGAGTTGAATATTCGCACTGAAATCCAAAAGGAGATGTATCGTGTTTTGGGACCTGGCAAGTAATTTCTGGGAAACCTAATATTCTTGTAACTTCTGTTATAGATAGTATTCAGCACTTTTTTGGGTCATATCAGCTTCGCCTATGGTAATTTTGCGGCCTTATGAGTATGCAAAAGCTTAAAATAGGCATCGTTTGTTATCCAACCTATGGTGGTAGCGGGGTCGTGGCGACGGAATTGGGAAAGGCATTGGCAGAGGAAGGGCATGAAATCCACTTCATCACTTATAGCCAGCCAGTTCGATTGGGTTCGGCTAAGAAGAATATCCGATATCATGAGGTCAATGTGAGCGATTACCCATTGTTCATTTATCCGCCCTACGAGCTTGTTTTGGCCAGCAAAATGGTAGATGTGTGTAAATACGAAAAGCTCGATCTTTTACATGTTCATTACGCGATTCCGCATGCGTCAGCAGCCATTACCGCCAAAAAAGTGCTTGCAGAAGAAGGAATCCATGTGCCGGTGATAACCACATTGCATGGAACAGACATCACCTTGTTAGGGAAAGATGCTTCTTTTGAACCTGTCATTTCGTTTGCCATCAATCAGTCTGATGCAGTGACTGCAGTTTCGCATTCGCTTAAGAACGATACCTATAAATTATTTGGCATCAACAAGGATATTGAGGTGATTCCAAACTTTGTCAACCTGGAGAAACTCGATTTTCCTGAAAAGGATGAAATGCGTAAAGAATACGCTCCTGAAGGCGAATCGATCCTGGTTCATATTTCTAATTTTCGTCCTGTAAAACGCGTTAATGATGTCATCAAAATATTTGGTAACATCCATGAGCAAATGGCTGTACGTTTGGTTTTGGTGGGTGATGGCCCAGATCGCTCACGCGCTGAGCAATTGTGCCGTGAATTAAATATCTGTGATAAGGTTATGTTCCTGGGCAATGTCAAGAATCCTACACAGGTATTGAGTATCGCCGATCTTTTTCTATTGCCTTCTGAGAGCGAGAGTTTTGGTTTGGCCGCATTGGAGGCAATGGCTTGTAGTGTGCCTGTAATTAGCACGAATACTGGGGGATTGCCCGAGGTAAATCGCCATGGTGTTTCTGGAATGATGAGCAACGTGGGGGATGTCGAGGACATGGCCAAGAATGTAGTGTACCTATTGAGCGATAAAAAGCGTTTGGAGAAATTCCGCAGACAGAGTTATGAAAGGGCAGGGGAGTTTACAATTGAGAAGATCTTGCCCATGTACCAGAATTTATATCAATCTGTATTAGCCAAAGTATGAGCAATACGACAGCACCAAAATTTATTGGCAAACGAATCAAAGTGACACGCACTGCGCAGTTGTTGCAGTTGCAGATTAACCAGAAATTGGAGCGATGGCAGGAGGCTCTATTAATAGCATGGATGGCTGCCTGGACCTTTTGTGGTGGCGTTTTTATCTATGAGTTTTTTAAAGCCTACGCGAATCAGGCAAATTTTAGCTTTAGACTATCTATGGGCTTCTGCGTAGTGTTATGGTTTTTTATTTGGTGGCGCACGGGCAAAGTACTTTTATGGAGATTAATAGGCAGTGAGGTAATCACATTCACCACCGGTAAAATGACTATTCAAAATGCATTTGGTAAGTGGGGAAGAACCGAATCATTTGGCTTTGAAAATATTTTTAAACTTGGTTTAGTAAAACAAGATCCAACTTCCTTTTTGGGATTTCTTGATAATAGTTTTTGGATCATGGGCGGCGAACGTGTGGGTTTTAACTACGCCGGAACCAAGATTCGATTGGGTAAACAATTGGATGTAAAGGATGCCGAATATCTCGTGCGTACCATCGAGGCGGCTATGCGTGAATACCGAGTTAAATAAGGTTGAAATAATAGCTGATAATTCTAGCTACGAATTATTGTCCTGCGGTGTAATCCATGAAATAAGACAATGCCA
>JBDKJN010000047.1:0-2584 GCA_039796595.1 Bacteroidota bacterium | reverse complement strand
CATTGAACTATGCCGCAATAACTCCAGGTACTTATACCATCACCTGTGCGGCTATTGGAACACCAGACGTATGTCAATCATCTGCAACCATCGACATCGAGGTGAATGCAACACCAGCAATGCCTGTGATTTCACAAGATCAAAACACACTTACCGCAACCGGAACGGGCACATTTGTGTGGACACTCGATGGAGAGATTTTAAATGAAACTTCAAATACTCTGGAGATCACACAATCGGGAAACTATAGCGTATACATCGATGGGCCATGTCCTTCAGAAGTTGCAAGTGGCATGTACACTTATGTTGGAATTGAAGATATCCAGAGCGAACAAATTCGTGTATATCCAAATCCTGCAGATGAAGTCATCTATTTGCAAAACGCACCATTGATGTCAAGCATTGACATCCTCGATTTGACCGGAAGAGTATGTTTTACAGCAACAGCTAATTCAAACTTGGTGGAGATACCGATTGATGCGCTGGCCAGTGGAACTTATATTATACGAGTAGTGAATCTGAACAGTATATGGAGTGAGCATTTTATCAAAGAATAAAACAGCCGCTTATCAAATGATAAAAAGACACTTCGGTGTCTTTTTTTCTATGTCTGTGCTTTGCAGCCAACCAATAAGAAACTTTATTCATGAACAGGAAATCCCTTGCATTCAGCCTAAAAGGCTAAACCGTTTTAAGCATCGAGCGCCAAACCGTAGGTCACAAAAACCGAAACACAATCAACTGTTTTTCAATGTCATAATTTTTATAAAATCAATTATTATTCTATTTTTTTATGGAATTTCTGCCGTTTATTCATCTTAACTAATAATTGAACAATGCTTTCCAGTTTCTCACGGATTGATCTTTGGCTATTATAATTTTAACACAAACCCCAAATGATGAAAATACATTTCCTTATTCTTGTGGCACTGGTATATTTTAATTCCGAAGCCGTATCACAATGCGATGGCAACTACATCTTTTATCAGCAAAATGATCTAGACCAATTCTTCACTACGAATGCAAGTTGTACGTCCGTGGATTCCATTTGGATTGAAATCGGACAACCAGGAATGCCAGATCCAATAACGGATTTGAGCGTATTGAGCAATCTCACATCGATTCAATTTTTGAGTTTGATTAACACGTCTGGAGAATCTTATGACTACTCGCCGCTAAACAACCTGACTTCACTTGATGAATTACAAACCAGCATGGTCGACGACTTTTCTTTTTGCGCCAATATTACCTCGATGGATCGTCTATTGATTGATTTTAATTTTAACTCGAATATATACGGTCTGACATTCGATTTAGGTGGGTTCGATAATCTTGTTTCTGTAGGCGAAATATTTCTCGGCATCAATGACCCCACAATGAATTTGACGAATATTTTTCCATCCTTGGTCACCATAGATCGCTTGGATGCCTTCCATTGGATGTTTAGCAATGAAGAAAGCATATGGGTAAATACGCTAGATGGCTTTCATCAAGTTCAAAATGCAAACTTGGTTAGTCTTGGCACCTACAATAACTTCTTTTGCACCAATTTCAGTATAATGAATCAAATCACCTCTATTGATGTTATCGCGATTGACGGCCAAATACAAAACTTTAATGCATTCACTAATCTCAATGAAGTTCATACGCTGAATCATGTTTTGTCTAGTCCAAGTTTGGTGTATCCGCAATTGCAATCGATAGATCAAGGTATATTCTATTTCGAAAGATCTACCACCTATTCATTTCCTGTTTTGGAAAATGTCAGGAGATTTCTTCTTCAGGAGCAAGCCGAAGAAAATGACCAGATTATCAACTTAAATATGCCAATGCTCCATAAAATCGACAGCCTACAGATGATTAATTATGGATCCTATCCTACCAATTATGAATGGAATATGCAAGTGCCCCTGCTCGATAGTATTACCCATCAACTTTCAATTTATGGCATGCTCATCCCCAATCTTGACTTTCTTTCCTCTTTGGAATTTATTGGCGGACAACTTGCAATATCCGACAATCTATACCTCACCGATTGTAGTATCGATGCATTATGTTCACGGCTAAACGACAACATTGCTGATGTATATATTCTCAATGAATCAGGCAATTGCGAAAGCATTGCTGCAGTTCAAGCGGCTTGTGATGCACCAGCAATTAATGGCCAAGTTTACTTTGATCTCGACTGCAATCAAATGTTTGATAATGGTGATTTTCCGCTCGTCAATCCTCTAATCCTGAATGACAACCAAACCATTCTAAACACTGGAAGTTCCAATGGTTTTTATGAGTTCCCATTAACAAATAGCAGTGAATTTACTTTCTATCCAACACAACCCGTAGGGACCTTGCCTATCACGCCTTATACACTTACGGGCGATACGGTCAGTGCCGATATGACTATAAATTTTGGTCTTTGTCCAGTTGTGGGATATACAGGTGTGGAAATCTCTTGTAGTCAAATCACAGCAGCTCGACCTGGCTTCATTACGACCTACGAACTCAACCTACTGAATAATTCTGTCAATCAAGAATCGGCCATTGTTACTTTCAATTTAAGTCTATTTGACGGTTATCCCGCCTT
>JBDKJN010000046.1:0-6654 GCA_039796595.1 Bacteroidota bacterium | reverse complement strand
ATAGGATTGAGCGCCCCAATGATACGCAAAAATGTGATATTCTCCCCTCTTTGAGGAAAGATATTGTTAAAATGACAATAAGTCCCGTTTTGAAGTCTAGTTGTTGGTCTTTGTCCTAGGTTACAGCTTAACCTCCAACTAGACTAATTTAATGATTAAAGATTTATAAATTTAAAGAAGCGTGATTTAGGCATGAACAGAGATCCAACCACTAGCTTCTTTTCCCGCGCGCACCCAGACCCTAAAGGGGGCCATCGCACGACATCAAGGTCATTTAATGATCAAAGATTTAAAAATATAAAGAAGTGTGATTTAGGCATGAACAGAGATTTAACTACTAGTTCTTTTCCCGCGCGCACCGAGACCCTAAAGGGGGCCTACGCACGGCACCAAGGTCATTTAAGGATCGAAGATTAAAAATTTAAAGAAGTTTGATTTAGGCATGAACAGAGATTTAACCTCTAGTTCTTTTCCCGCGCGCACCCAGACCCTAAAGGGGGCCATCGCACGACATCAAGGTCATTTAATGAACAAAGATTTAAAAAAATAAAGAAGTGTGATTTAGGCATGAACAGAGATCCAACCACTAGCTTCTTTTCCCGCGCGCACCCAGACCCTAAAGGGGGCCTACGCACGGCACCAAGGTCATTTAATGAATAAAGATTTAAAAATATAAAGAAGTGTGATTTAGGCATGAACAGAGATTTAACCACTAACTTCTTTTCCCGTGCGCGCGCAGACCCTAAAGGGGGCCATCGCACGACATCAAGGTCATTTAATGATCAAAGATTTAAAAATATAAAGAAGTGTGATTTAGGCATGAACAGAGATTTAACCACTAACTTCCAACCTCTAACAAAATTGAAGCTTCTTCTTTGCAGTGTGATCTTCCTTAAATCTTTAAATACGAATTTTTAAATGGCGTAGCCCTTGAATGGCGTAGCCCTTGAATGGCGCAGCCCCCGAATGGCGCAGCCTCCGCTCAATGCCTACAACACGTGTTTTCGGTGTTGGAAATTTTTGGACTGACCAATGGAATGCCCAGGCCGGCGCCGCGCAGGACGATGAGAAAGGCAAAGGCCATCAAAATAATTTGAATGTGCCTTTTGTGGCGGTGACCGAAACGCTCTTGCAGCATACGAATAATTTGTGCTGAGAAGAACAAGGCAGGTGTATTGGCCAAACCAAATAGGGCCATGAACAAAGCCCCCATCCATGGCGATGCTGTAATGATGGACGCAGCCAAAGCGCTGTAGACTAATCCACATGGGAGAAAGGCGTTGAGCATGCCCATGCCGAACACAACCCCAGGATGACCAGTGTGCCACCATTGCATCCACTTTTGTCGAAGTTGGCGAACCGGTGCTCCCCATTGCGTTGGTAAGCGCTGCAAAAATGAAGGCCACAAAAAGGTGATCAGTAATATGGATCCCGCGATGAGCGCCAACCATTCCTGTGTGACAACCAGTCGCATGCTATAGCCTAAAACGCCCATTACCGCTCCGAATAGCGCATAACCCAATATCCGACCACCATGATAGATCAATGATCTTTTCATGTGCAGAGCACCACCAACGTGCAATGCAGCAACGAGTGGCCCGCACATACCAATGCAATGCAGACTACCTGCAAGACCAATACTAAGTGCAATAATGAGATGATGCATTTAATGGACAATTACTGATTGCTCAAAAGCATATGGTATCTGGTCTTGCACCCAATCAATCTTGAGCAAATATTTGCCTTGTTCAAGTACAGTTTTGTCAATGTCCAAAATGCCCTTCTCATCGGGTTCGATTTGAAAAACTTTATCTGCTTTCGGATTGTCTGGTTTGTACATAAAGACGGTGCGACTATCCACTTGCCAATGACCAACGGGCAGGGCTACACGAATTTTTGTTGGTTTTTGAACCACTTCAATACCTTCTGGCAATGCATGGTAGTTTTGTAAGGCGCGCATGCGATCACTGTATTTTAATTCCTGATCGTAGTAGTCTTTGCGCACAAGTGAAACTTCTTTGCCGTGTGATTTCACTACCAACAATACGATACCCGCTACAAAGGCGAGGTAAATAAATAATATGCGTTTTCCCCAGTTCATGTTATTGTTTTTGAATTTGTCTATTTGATGGACCTAAAAAGGTTGTTTTTTCCTTACTGATACATTCTCCATTGGCTTCAAAGCACAAGATGATATTTGATTTCTGCTTTTCTATTCTTGATGTTGGCAGTATCACGAAAAGTTGTGCATCGATGACAGTATCAGGTGGCACGATCAAGTTTTGATCACCGACGTATTGGATTGTGGCATGCATTTTTTCTTCATGCACTTGAATGGGCAATGGCGTGCGTGTTTTATTGACAATTTTGACATTGTACAAATTGCTTATCGTGCTGTCTGTTGGTCGATAGAACAATGTGCCTTTCGGACGAACAACATTTACATCCAAATCGCTGCGCGTGATCAACAGGAAACTTTCGATGGAAACGAGCAATACCAGAACGACAGTATATGCAATGATACGCGGTGTGAACTTCAGACGCTGACCATTGGCAATGGTGTTTTCGCTGGCATAACGGATCAAACCAGTGGGTTTGTTCATGCCTTGCATGATGTGGTCGCAAGAGTCGATGCATGCGGTGCAGTTGACGCATTCGAGTTGAGTGCCGTTACGGATATCAATACCTGTTGGACAAACGCGCACACAATCGCCGCAATCTATGCAGTCACCTTTACCTGAATCTTTGCCTTTGTGACGTGGCTCACCGCGTACATAGTCATAGGCAACAACGATGGAGTTTTTATCCAACAACACGCCTTGCATGCGACCATAGGGACAAACCACCAGGCAAGCTTGTTCGCGAAACCAATAGTACACAAAGAAAAATACCAATGTGAAAATGATCATTGCAATCAATCCGCCCACATGCAAAGCAGCGGGCTCGGTGATGATCTTCCAAACTTCTTTTACTCCAATGATATAGGCCAGCAGCGTGTGGGCTACCATAAAGGACACGATCAAAAACAGGACAATTTTGAGCGCGCGCTTTTTGATTTTCTCATTCGTCCACGGACCGTTTTTCAGTTGTTTTTGACGTGCCGCGTTGCCTTCAATCGCATATTCAATCTTGCGAAAGATCATTTCCATGAAAATCGTTTGCGGACACACCCAACCGCAGAATACACGACCAAAAACAACTGTAAACAAGGCAATGAAAATGATGAAGATGATCATCCCCAACATGAAGATGAAAAAATCTTGCGGCCAGAAGCGTACTCCAAAGAGGATGAATTTGCGTTCTACGATATTAAATAGAAAGAGCGGATCGCCTTTCCATTCAATAAAGGGCAGCGTGAAAAAGATCACGATATAAATCCAACTCACACGTGAGCGCCAGTTATAGAACTTGCCTGATGGTTGTTTGGGAAAAAACCATACACGCTTGCCTTGCTGGTCAATGTGACTTACGCTATCACGAAAACTTTCTTCTGCGAAATTGGACATACTAAACGATTATTTAGTAGTGGTATTGAGTGTGTCTTTTGCAGTAGTATCGGGGTTGGCAACAACGGTTGCGCCGTACAATTCTCCTTCGGGTGCTTTGCCATTGGCTGGATTTGTACCTTGTAAACTCATGATGTAGTTGGCGACTTGTGCAATTTCGGATGCAGATAATTCCTGTTGCCAAGACTTCATACCTTTACCCTGTACACCATATTTCACGGTCTTAAATACATCTTTGATGTCTCCGCCATGAAGCCAATACGAATCTGTAAGATTAGGACCAACAAGCCCTTCACCTGAACTGCCGTGACATACTTTGCACAGTTTAGCGTAGTGCGATGCCCCCTGCTGGATTATTGCAGGATCAGCAGAAAGTGTAATAGTCGTTTCATCAACGGAGTCCGCCGCTTTGGCCTTATAGGCTGCGATTGCCAACCGCGCTTCTTCCATTTCTGTGGCGTACTCGGTGCCTTGCAGAGCGCCTTCATTGACAACATGGTAGTAGGCAAGATAAATACCAGCCCAAACAATGGTCAGATAGAATCCATATTTCCACCATGGCGGCAAAGCGTTGTCCAATTCACGAATGCCATCGTAGTTATGGTCAGTCATGATTGCAGCTTCTGCTTCGATGGCCACACTTTTGTTCATACGATCCCAGAAGTAGCTGCGACGTTTAGCGGGTGCAACATTCGCGAGATGTTTGTTGGTGTAGCTGCGGATGAGCATCATATAGTATAAGACTACGGCCATTTCGATGGCAATAATGACGACCAATGCATTGATAGCGGTGTGACCGAAACCTTCATGCAGAAACATCGCTTGAGTATGTGGTTCGGGCATTTTTAATTGGGCTTGTGTGTCAATTCCAATAGCGCTCAATGCTATGAGCAAAGCAATGGTTTTGAATCCGTCCCAGTTTTTTTTTGCCTGTTCTTGTCCGTATTTAATGGCTATTGCACTGAGTACCTTGCCCAATTGTACAATGAAAATGAGTAAGACCACTGCGACAAAGATGAGCGCATAAAACACAGGTGATTGGTACACACTGGGCGCTTCGAGTTGAGCAGCTTCAACGACTTTTGGATTGGCCTGACTCAACATTGTGATGGCGTTGAGGGCGATAAGACTGATCGTTATGGTTATTTTTTTCATCGCTATGTTATTGTAGTGGTAAGTTTTTTTGTTCATTAATGCTTTCACGGGATTGGCGAAAGACTTGCCACAACGCCAAACCAAACACGCCGATGAAGAGCAACATGGATACCATTGGGTAGATGCTTACTCCCGCTATGGTTTCGAGGTAATTGATGAATTTCATTTTTGTGCTTGTTGAGTGGGTTTAACTTCGATGTCGGTGCCTAAGCGCTGGAGATAAGCGATCAATGCGATGATTTCATGATCTGGACTTAGGCCGTCTTCTCCAATGAGTAACTGATCTTGTTGCTGAACCAACTCGTCATAAATGACTTGCGCTTGTTTTTGCATATCAGCAACGGCTACCAAATCAAATCCAGATGGATAAGGGACGCCCATCGTTTGCATGGCACGGATTTTTTCTGCAGTCAAACTGGTGTCAAGCGCAGTGTTATGCAGCCATGGATAGCGTGGCATAATGGAGGTCGGTGATGTTGAAGTCGGATCGACCATGTGATTGTAGTGCCAAGCATGACTCTTGCGGTTGTTGCCGTATCCGGCGCGTGCCAAGTCTGGCCCAGTCCGTTTACTACCCCATTGGAAGGGATGGTCATACACAAATTCACCGGCCTTGCTGTATTCTCCGTAACGTTCGGTTTCGGCACGGAAAGGACGTACCATTTGGGAGTGACAGGTATAACAACCTTCGCGGACATATATATCACGGCCTTCAAGTTCCAGCGGTGTGTAAGGTTTTACCGATGCAATTGTTGGGATATTGTCTTTGATTAAGAAGGTCGGAATCATTTCAAGTATGCCACCGATACCAACGGCTACGAGTGCGAATACCAACATTTGCACGGGCTTGCGTTCTATCCAACGATGCCAATGTTCCTTGCCATGTATGCTGTAGGCTTTTGCAAGTGCAGGCGCTTCTGCATCTTCATTTGCGAGGAATGAACCAGCTTGCGCTGTTTTATACAGATTGACAATCATCACCAATGCACCAATCAGGAACAACAAGCCACCTATCGAGCGCAACGCATAGAAGCCCTGCATGCCATTTACCATGTCAAGAAATTGATATTGTAAGCGACCGTCGTCGGTGAATTGGGTCAACATTTCATTGTGACGCCAGCCTGCCCAATACATCGGAACAGCATACAATACGATTCCTAGTGTGCCAATCCAGAAGTGCCAATTGGCGAGCTTTTTAGACCATAATGCCGTGCGCCACATTTTTGGTACCAACCAATACAACACACCAAATGTGAGGAAGCCATTCCAACCCAATGCTCCTACATGTACGTGTGCTACAATCCAATCCGTATAGTGAGCAATGGCGTTCACACTTTTTAATGACAACATTGGACCTTCGAAGGTGGACATACCATATGCGGTTACAGCAACCACCATAAATTTGAGAACCACATCTTCGCGAACTTTATCCCATGCACCACGCAGCGTCAAAAGTCCGTTGATCATTCCACCCCACGATGGTGCAATGAGCATGACGCTGAATACAACCCCTAATGATTGCGCCCAATCAGGAAGCGCTGTGTACAACAAGTGGTGCGGACCAGCCCAGATATATAAAAAGATCAAGGCCCAAAAGTGAATGATCGACAAACGATAAGAATATACAGGGCGATTGGCGGCCTTCGGAATGAAGTAATACATCAAGCCTAAATACGGCGTGGTAAGGAAGAATGCCACTGCATTGTGACCATACCACCATTGTACCAACGCATCTTGCACGCCTGCGTACCAGGAATAACTCTTGAGGAATGAAACAGGTAACTCAATGCTATTGACAATGTGCAGCATGGCCACGGTTATCCACGTTGCAATGAAGAACCAAATAGCGACATACAAATGACGCTCGCGGCGTTGGATAATCGTCATCATCATGTTGAGTCCAAATACCACCCAAACCAGTGTGATCATGATATCGATGGGCCATTCCAATTCTGCATATTCTTTTCCCGTGGTATATCCAAACACCAGGGTG
>JBDKJN010000045.1:0-3345 GCA_039796595.1 Bacteroidota bacterium | reverse complement strand
GCGGCCAGTGTTTCCTGATTGCAATCTTGCGGCAGGAGATGCACATTTTTAGCGGGCAATGAAAGTTGAGCATATTCAAACAAATAACGGCTGGTATCAATTTGGAATTCAGAGGGACCTAAAATCAACATGTCGTCCATGGTGTCGTCGGTTTCATCTCCAAACTTGACAATCAAACGTTGTTTGGTGCGCAATTGCTGTGTCATGGGTTCGCCACAACGGTCGCAAGCTACGTCGATGGTGCCATCTAAGGTAAAATCCAAGATGATCATCGTCGATTGCTTATCCAATAGCAGGTGCACATGGATAGCGCTTTGTTCAATATCGCTTGACTCGAATTCGTCAAAGAACGTTTTGTCGAGCACAAAGGTGTACTCGTGTTTTCCCGGTTTTAATCCCAAAAATGGAATTTGATATGCTTTGAGTCTGTTGGAGCTCATCGTATGAATCACCCGAAAAAACGGACGGCAAAAGTAATACTTTTTTTCACATCGGCAAGTGCAAAGCTTAAATAACTTCCAAAATCGCATTCTGCTTGAGGCTGAATTTGGGTTTGATAAGGCTGAATTTTCGACTTAAGGCACTGGTAATTAGTTGTTTGTTGTGCTTGGAGTTGTTTTGTTTCGAATTGGGCAAATGGCACTGCTTTGAATTGGCTTAATGCTTGCATGTGCAGAATTATCATAATTAATGATTACTTTCGCAATGATGAAAAAATGGTTAGTAGGTGCTTTATTGCTTATTGTCGGTTTTGTTAATGCACAAACCGATATTTCGGCAAAAGTGAATGAAGCCATTCGCAATTCGGATGGTGTAGCGCTGGGCAAGCTGATGCAAGCTCAAGTTGAAGTGTCAATTGAGGATTTTGAAGGTGCAGTTACCCGCGAGGAAGCCCAAAAGAAGTTGGTCAATTTCTTTTCCACGCATAAAGTAGCCGCATACACACCAAAACATAACGGTACTTCTAAGATGGGTGATCAATATTATATCGGAGATATGAAATCAGGCACGAAAATGTATCGCGTCACTGTTTTTGTCAAAAAAGGCAAGGATGGCATTAAGCTTAGCCAATTGCGTATCGAAGAGAGTTAGTAACGGTTGAAATCATGAGGCCCCCGGAAACGGGGGTTTTTCTTTTTATTGCATGAGCTAAGCAGTTGGAAGACTACGATTTTTAGGGTTAATTTGCTCCAACTATGATGCAGAACTACGACGTACATGCCTTTATCCAACATGCTTTGAACGAAGATGTTGGTGATGGCGATCATACCACTTTGTCCACTATTCCTGCCAATGCCAAAGGATCAGCTCATTTGCTGGTGAAGGATAAAGGCATTCTGTCTGGACTTGAAATCGCTCGTGAAGTGTTTACCCTGGTTGATGCTCAACTGGAGTTCGAACAACTCCTGAAAGATGGCGATAGAATTCAACATGGTGATATCGCCTTTCGATTGCATGGGAGCTCGAGAAGTATCACTATTGGCGAACGACTCGCTTTGAACATCATGCAACGCATGAGTGGCATAGCAACGAAAACGGCTGCCATTCAGGATATGATCGCTCATACATCCTGTAAATTATTGGATACTCGAAAGACTACACCGGGATTTCGCTATTTTGAAAAACTGGCTGTTACCCATGGCGGTGGCGTAAATCATCGTTTTGGTTTGTATGACATGATTTTGGTGAAAGACAACCATGTCGATTATTGTGGAGGCGTGAAGCCGGCTTTGGACAACGTCAAAAAGTATTTATCCGATACCGGACGAAGTCTGCAAGTCGAGGTAGAGGCCAGAAACTTACAGGAGATTCAGGAGATATTAGATGCCAATATCGCATTTCGAATCTTGCTGGATAATTTTGCACCGGCTGATTTGGCAGAAGCTGTTCAATTGATCAATGGACGTGTGCTGACTGAAGCGAGCGGTGGAATCAATGCATCAAATATTGTGGCTTATGCCGAGGCCGGGGTCGATTTTATTAGTATGGGTGCTTTAACTCATCAAATAGCAAGTTTGGACATGAGTTTAAAAGCGATCAAATAGATCAAGAAAAAAATGGAATTTCCTAAGTGGATGCATCGTATTGCTGATCAACCTCGGGTGCGCCAGGTGATTGTGTTTTTGGATCGGATCAAACCACCCGGATTCCAAGGTCTTTCGCTTTGGTATGTTGCTAGATTTTTTTTGGTGGCGATCATGAAAGGGCAATTGCCAACACGTGCAGCCGCCATTTCTTTCCGTCTGTTTCTAGCCTTTTTTCCTGCGATGATTCTTCTGCTATCGCTAATACCCTATATCCCGATAGACAATTTCCAGGACAGTTTGTTTGAAGGGATCAGTGGTTTTTTTCCAGGTGATACGTTCTCCCTGTTTGAAGAAACCTTTCACGATTTGATCAAACGAAAGCACAGCGCGCTCTTGAGTATAGGTTTTGTGTTGGTGATTTATTACGCCAGCAATAGTATTAATGCTATTTTGATGGGCTTCAATAGTAGCTATTATGTAGAGGAAAAGGGCAATGTATGGATACTGCGTATCGCGAGCATTGTGCTCATTTTTATCCTGGGTATTCTTATGGTTTTGGCTGTTGTATTGAATTTGTTCAGTGGTGTACTATTCGGCTATTTGCATGAGGTTAAGCTCATTGGTAAACATGCCAAAACATTGCTGGAAATTGTCAACTGGTTCATTTCCGTTGGGTTGGTATATGCCATTATCACGACGTTGTACAATGTTGGAATCGGTAAACAGAGGAGAAGGTGGCATTTTATCAATGTTGGGGCCACTTTTGCCACGCTCATTTTTGTGATCACTTCAATTGTGTTCGCTTATTTTGTCACCAATTTCGGACAATTCAACAAGCTCTATGGATCACTTGGTACCTTGATGGTCCTGTTGATCTGGCTAAACTTCAATTGTATGATTGTACTCATGGGATTTGAATTGAATATGAGCATTCGTAAAGCTCGTAAAATTTCTAAGGCCAATCAGCCTTTACCGCCGGAACCTCCGACGGTAATTCGCAACGAAGTGAAAAATCAATCGTAATGTGATTTCGTCAAGAGTATTTGATCACGATCCAATACTTTAGTCCATTGATCTTCGTGTCAATCGTTGCCACACATACCGGAAAGTGATTTTGATGTGTGACCAAACTGTTCTGAACCATCCATAGTGTTGCAGCATGATTTGCCAGCGTTCGCTCAATCCTTGTTTACGACGTGAAGTAGATACTCCGCCTATGCGAAAATCCGAAACTACAAATGGACAATATACCGTTTTTCTTGCTCGCTTGAGGCTGCGAATGCACCAATCGATATCGGCACTTATGGCGTATTGAAGA
>JBDKJN010000044.1:0-3386 GCA_039796595.1 Bacteroidota bacterium | reverse complement strand
CCATGGTACTTCCACGTCAATTTATCCTTTTCTATGGCCGCTTTCCAAGCATCTGGTTTTTGATCCAATGAAACCGAGAAAATCTCAAAACCTTTAGCCGTCTTGAACTTTGCTTTGTTGTATTTCGAATAGGCGCCTACAACATTAGGATTTTCATGACGACAAGGTCCACACCAAGATGCCCAAAAATCGATTAGCACCATTTTCCCACGCAAGCTGGAAAGTTTGATTTCCTTTCCTTCTGGGTTTGCTAGGATGAGTTCAGGTGCCTGATCGCCGATTTTAGTGCCGATGTTGGCATGGGTAGAAATCGCCTTTTTGGCTTTCACCGGGGCACTTTCACCTGTAAAACTATAGATTCCAAAGGCTAACGCTACTGTCGCAAAGCCCAACAATACTTTCTTCATGTTAATGTGTTTATGGTTGTAAATGTAAGTAAAACTTGGTGGATCTCGTTTTCCAAAGATTTTGCCAAATTGTCTTTTTTGCAATTTTTACGGAATTTTTATAGAATGGATGCAATGTTTTTTGAATTCGAAGAGTGGGTGTAAATTTTTGTAAATCCATAAGATCCAAGCGATTGGCTGTGTTTGAGGAGGTTACGTGATTGTGGAGTTTGATTTTTAATCTGTGACTTTGTTGTTGCTCATCAACGGAGGTATAACGTAAGTGTAACATTATAGAAATATCGTGGTGATATGAAATGTTCATTTTTGCCCTGCATTTACCGTCAAGATGAAATCTGAATCGAACAAAAAGTTTTTGCACGATGAACTCGCCCATTTCTCAAGAACCATTGGGCATCCGGCACGTGTTGAGATACTTTTGAAGGTGCATCAGCTTGGCAAGGTAGAGGAAGGGGTACAATTGGAAATTGGGAGTTTGTCTCCAGCGACCATCATGCAGCACTTGCGCGAACTGAAGAAGGCCGGCTTGATTCAGGGCCGGATTTTCGGTGCTCGATGCAGTTATTCAGTAAATGAGGAGAATCTTGAAGCTTTTTATCGGAATAGTCAGGCGTTTTTTCATTTGATTTTAGGGTCTGAATCCGCGAAATGATCAAAAAACGGGTGTATGTCAAGGCGATTTTATGGGCCTGCACCTGAAAACCGAATGTTAACGGCAGCATAACACTCCGAAAATCTTCAATTTACATTCTGACTTCAAATTTGCAGACATGAAAAAGGCGGTTCTAATCCTGATTACCATCCTAGTGCATTGCATCACTTTTGCAAATGGCAATCCCTCCAAGACTGTTATTGTGGAAGGCTGTGTTGTTGATGCAGGTAACGGCGAACCGATCACAGGTGCTCGGATTATTATCGAGGAAACTGGAGAAGTGGCATATAGTGACGAAAATGGTCGATTCACTCTATCGCACAACAATACACAAACAGCATCATTGAGAATTGAATTTGTTTCCTTCCAAACAACCAAACTGGATTTGTCCGAATTAGAGCAACAGAGAAAAATCGAATTGGTCGAATTGCCTTAGTGCTTTCAGGCTACCTTGGATCTTCAGGCCGAAATAATGAGTAGTATTCCTGCGTATTAACTCCTCTAATTACACAGCTACCCTGAATCTGTAGTCATTTTTTTCACAGTCATTTAAAGTTAGACCCACCCAATTTGATGGTCTTTTTCTTGCTTCCAATGTTAAGTTTTTACGATTAAAGCAATTCTTAACATTGGAAATGAATCTTTTTATTACGCCTGCGTTAAATTCGTTAAGCTAATATTAAGAAAGACATGAAAAAGATACTATTATTCATCGCGGGCGCAATTGTATGGTGTCATGCGTTTAGCCAATCAGAAACAACATTCCTCAATGAGCTTGGGCTGCCATTTAATGGACTTTATCATTCTTATGATGAAAATGAAAAACTGGTATATACCGCGGAAGTTAGCAATGGCATGTTAAATGGCCTTATTACTTACTATGATCAAGCTGGTCGCGTGGATCAGAAGGGGCATTACACTTTAGGAGAGAAGACAGGGCGCTGGGAACAGTTTAATGATAATGGATTGCTGGTGGGCGAGGCATTTTACGTAAATGGTGCGAAGCATGGCATTTGGAGTATTTGGGATGACAATGGCAACAAACGCTATCACATGGTCTATGATATGGGCCAAAAGGTAGATGTCTGGAAAGTATTTGATGAACATCAAGCTTTAGTGTCTGAGAAAAATTATTCAAGAAAATAGCCATTCATATAATGGTTGAAGCCAGTCCAGCGGACTGGCTTTTTTTTTGTGCCTAGACTGGTGCACCATCAGAAAATGCTGGGAATAACAATTTCTGACCGTATGTGTTTTTATTTCCTTGAATGATGTCTGTTCAAAGGTCGGATCCTTAACATCGGATCTGCCGAGGAGAATTTTGTTAAACCGGTGATGCGATATTGCGATGTATTGAATGCGACATCAGGATATGTATTCACTTCCCATGTTGATCTTCATTGATAGACCGAAGAGAACACCTGCAACCATTTTTTTAATACATTTTATTGAAAACTACTTCATCAAGCACCAAAAATCTGCAGGCTGTCGAATCCATTGTCGATTAAATTTAAAATCAAGTAACGCTAACTTAACGATAGCGCAATCTTCAAACAAATTGGGTATAGTTGTTTTGCATTTGAAATAATGCAAGTCAAATGAGATTCTTAAAGGTGTTTTGGATATTGATCCCTCTGTTTTGTGTAAACGCTATCAATGCTCAGAATGGGAGTATTCAGGGACATATTGTTGATAATCAAACAGGAGAGGATTTGGTTGGAGTGGTTGTTCAAATTCCGAGTCTCGGCTTAGGAGCTGCAACAGATTTATTTGGTCTATATACGATCAAAAATGTACCTCCAGGCACTTATGAAGTAGCCTTTAAATTGGTCTCTTATACTGAAAAAAAAGTGACTGATGTTGTAGTCGCTGCGGGGCAATCGCTGGTATTGGATGCCACCATGAGCAATGCACCTGTTGAGGTCGGTGTTGTTAATGTTATCGGTGTTCGCAATACGCAAGCCGAGGCAGCCGTCATTGAAGAAATCAAAGGAATCAAAGGTGTTGTGAGTGGATTAGGTGGAGCTCAAATCGCGAAAACACAAGATGCTTCAGGGGCACAGGTTGCTCGTCGGATTCCCGGCGTCACTGTGGTAGACAATCGTTTTGTAATGGTGCGCGGATTGTCGGAAAGGTACAATGCGGTGCTTCTTAATGGTGTTCAAATTCCTTCGCTCGAGGCAGATGTTAAGTCATTTTCTTTTGATCTAATTCCTTCAAGTGCTATAGATCGTTTTTTGATTTTCAAATCTCCATCACCTGAATTGCAAGGTGAATTTGCAGGTGGTGCAATTCAAGTTTATACCAAGAATATTCCTGATTACAAA
>JBDKJN010000043.1:0-5573 GCA_039796595.1 Bacteroidota bacterium | reverse complement strand
AAGAGTAAAAACCGTTAAAAATAAAGAGAAATGGCACATCCCAAACACCGCATTTCGCAGACCAGACAAGCCAAGCGCAGAACGCACTACAAAATTGAGGCGCCTAACGTATCAACATGTCCAACAACTGGACAGCCTCACCTTTTCCACCGTGCACACTGGTTCGAGGGAAAACTTTACTACAAAGGTAAAGTGGTGATCAACAAAGAAGAAACCGAAGCATAAGCCATTAGGCCTGCGTCGAGCGCATATTGACCAGCCGGAGTCATCCGAGCTGGTTTTTTTGTTTATCCCTACCTCATATATTGTCGATTGAGAAGCCATTTTTGGGCCACAGAATATCTATGTAATCGTATAGTTTTTAGCTATACATTAGCGCCCCCGCTTCATGGAAATGAACCATGCAGGGCAAGGATTACAAACACTAAGTTTTGTTGAAAAATGAGTGCAATTAAAGCTGCAATTACTGCGGTGCAAGGTTATGTCCCTGAAGACACCTTGACCAATCAGGATCTCGAAAAAATGGTGGATACCACCGATGAATGGATAAAATCGCGTACCGGTATTGAAAAACGCCACATTCTCAAAGGTGAAGGTCTTGGCACCAGCGACATGGCTGCTGAAGCGGTCAAACTATTGTTGGCCAAACGCGGAATAGATGCCTCAGAAATTGATTTGCTCATTTGCGCAACCGTCACTCCCGATCACGTTTTTCCTGCAACTGCTAATATCATAAGTGCCAAAGTTGGTGCCGTCAATGCTTGGAGCTATGACTTAGGGGCCGCCTGCAGTGGATTTATCTTCGCTCTTGTCACAGGATCTCAATTTGTCGAGACTGGCAAATACAAGAAGGTAGTAGTCGTAGGTGCAGATAAGATGTCAAGCATTGTAGACTATAGTGACCGTGCGACATGCGTTATCTTCGGAGATGGCGCGGGAGCTGTTTTATTGGAGCCCACCACGGAAAATATAGGCGTGATGGATAGCATTCTTAAAACAGACGGCAACGGTAAGGTCTATTTACACCAAAAAGCGGGTGGTTCAGTTCGTCCTGCAAGCCATGAGACGGTTGACAATCGTGAACACTACATTTTCCAAGATGGCCAACCCGTGTTTAAAGCTGCCGTTACCGGAATGGCTGATGTATCTGCGGAAATAATGGAGCGCAACAACCTATCCTCAGAGGATGTGGCCTGGTTAGTGCCTCACCAAGCCAATTTGCGCATCATTGATGCTACCGCTCGCCGCATGGGTGTGGGCAACGAAAAGGTAATGATCAACATTCAGCGCTATGGCAATACGACCTCTGGAACTATTCCACTATGTTTATGGGAATGGGAAAATCAATTGCGAAAAGGTGACAATATTGTGTTGGCTGCATTTGGAGGTGGTTTCACCTGGGGAGCGGTCTACCTAAAATGGGCCTACGATTCTCAATAAAAATCGTAAAAATTGGCCATTTTCGCATACATTTACCCCGATTCTGACCAAAAAAGAAGAATATTAACTCATTTTATACAGAAATGAATATTACACAAATACAAGATCTCATCAAGTTTGTTTCTAAATCTGGTGTGAGCGAAGTAGAAATTGAACAAAAGGATTTCAAAATCACCATCAAAACCCACGAACCGGTTAAGAAAGGTCAAGAAATCCATCAAATCGCAGTACCAACGATGCAAATGCCAGCAATGCAAATGCCAGTTGCCGCTCCTGCACCAGCTGCTGCTGCACCAGCAGCTCCGGCAGCACCAAAGGAAGAACCAAAAAGCAATTTGATTGAAGTAAAATCACCAATGATTGGAACCTTCTACCGTTCTGCCGGTCCAGACAAACCTTCATTTGTCGAAGTTGGAAGCACCATCAAAACGGGTGATACGTTGTGCATCATCGAAGCGATGAAATTGTTCAACGAAATCGAAGCCGATGTATCGGGTAAGATTGTGAAGGTATTGGTCAACGACAGCACTCCTGTTGAATACGATCAACCACTCTTCCTGGTTGAACCCAACTAATACGACTCAAGCTCAAGCCAAAATAACTTCCAGAGTTTCCTACAACAATCGTAAACTCTGATTACCAACGCACCAAGCTTATGTTCAAGAAAATTCTCATAGCCAACAGAGGTGAAATTGCTCTGCGTGTCATTCGTACATGCAAGGAAATGGGCATTGCCACTGTGGCCGTTTATAGCACCGCCGATCGCGATTCACTTCACGTTCGATTTGCAGACGAAGCGGTTTGTATAGGTCCTCCTCCAAGTAAGGAGTCTTATCTAAAAATTCCGAATATCATTGCAGCCGCTGAGGTCACCAATGCAGATGCCATTCATCCGGGATACGGTTTTCTTTCCGAAAACGCCTACTTCAGTAAGGTGTGTAAAGAAAACGGTATCAAGTTTATTGGTGCATCGCCTGAGATGATTGAAGCCATGGGTGACAAATCATCTGCTAAACAAACCATGAAAGACGCTGGAGTACCTACTATTCCAGGGAGTGATGGCCTGTTGGCAAGTCTTGATGATGCGCTTGCCATAGCAAACCAAATCAAATACCCCATTATGATGAAAGCCACTGCTGGCGGTGGTGGCAAGGGTATGCGTATTTGCCGCAACGACGACGATGTGCGTGACGCTTGGGAAAAAACCCGTCGCGAAGCATTGGCCGCTTTCGGTAATGATGGAATGTACATGGAAAAATTTGTCGAAGAGCCACGTCATATCGAAATCCAAATCGCTGGTGACCAATTCGGCAAAGCTTGCCATTTGAGCGAGCGCGACTGTTCGATTCAGCGCCGTCATCAGAAGTTGGTTGAAGAAACACCTTCACCATACATGACGGATGAACTGCGCGAGAAAATGGGTCAGGCCGCTATCAAGGCTGCTGAAGCAGTGAAATACGAAGGTGTTGGAACCGTGGAGTTTTTAGTTGACAAAAACCGCGACTTCTATTTCATGGAAATGAACACCCGTATTCAGGTAGAGCATACCATCACGGAAGAGGTGATCAACTACGACTTGGTTAAGGAACAAATCAAACTCGCAAGTGGTGATCCGATTTCTGGACGCAACTACTACCCAAAAATGCATGCGATTCAATGCCGTATCAACGCAGAAGATCCTTACAAAAACTTCGCTCCTTGCCCAGGAAAGATCACAGCTTATCATAGCCCGGGTGGACATGGTGTGCGTTTGGACACTCACAGCTACGCTGGATACATTATTCCGCCACACTACGATAGCATGATTTCGAAACTTATCGTAGTCGCACAAACACGCGAAGAGGCCATTACCAAGATGGAGCGTGCTTTGGATGAGTACATCATTGAAGGAATCAAGACAACTATTCCTTTCCATCAAAAACTGATGAAAAATGATGACTTTAGGACGGGAAATTTCACCACCAAATTCATGGACACGTTTGTAATGGAATAATCCAGAAAAACATTCAGTTAAGAGCAGCACTTTGGTGCTGCTTTTTTGTTTCAGCCCGACTGATCCGGTTCACCCGTTCATCGCACCTCAGCCTCCAAGCGACATTGCGGCATACGATACAAGTGTATTCGGCCAAAAAAACCGCCTCCACGGGCCACTTTGTCATAGATATCGCCTTGGCACTATATTGATGAAGGCAGGGCGTGGCGTTACGTGTAGGTCGATCACGAATTCTTTGGTTAACAATGAATCCAGATTCTGATCAACAACAACGACCGCATAAATAAAAATAGGAAATAGTCTTGTTGCTTTCGCTCTTCTGACCGCAAGAAATACGGCCTTCCGCACTACATTTGCCACCCCTAGAAAGGAAATATTATATTCAATCGGACTATGTTAGGTACCATCAATAAAATACTTAAGAAACTTGTCGGTGACAAAGCCGCAAAGGATTTGAAAGAAGTACAGCCCATCATTGCGCAAGTGCACGCTTTCGAAGCAAAATTGGCTGGCAAAAGCAATGATGAATTGCGCGCTGTAACAGGCCAATTGCGTAAACGCATTTCTGATAGTATAGCTCAACTCGAAAACCAAATTTCAGAGATCAAAGCAAAAGCAGACGCTTTACCGCCAGAAGAGCTCGATGAGCGAGAAAAGCTTTATGCCCATTCCGACAAACTCGATAAAGAAGTTGATCAACAAATCGAAGCCACCTTGTTGGACATTCTGCCAGAGGCTTTTGCTGTTGTCAAAGAGACCTCACGCCGCTGGAAAGATCAACAAACCATTGAAGTTAGCGCATCAGATTTCGATCGTGCCTTGGCAGCCACTGGCGCCAAACCCTATGTCCAAATTAACGGTGACCGCGCTATGTGGGCCAATCGCTGGAAAGCGGCCGGTAATGAAATCGTTTGGGATATGGTTCACTACGACGTTCAAATCATTGGTGGTTGGGCCTTGCACACAGGTAAAGTATCGGAGATGGCAACAGGTGAAGGTAAAACACTCGTTGCAACCTTGCCTGTATTCCTCAATGCACTAGCCGGTCGTGGTGTACACCTGGTAACGGTCAACGATTATCTTGCTCGACGCGACAGTGAATGGATGGGACCATTGTTTGAATTCCATGGATTGAGTGTGGATTGCATCGATCGTCATCAACCCAATAGTCCTGCACGCCGTGCTGCATACCGTGCCGACATTACCTATGGAACAAATAACGAATTTGGTTTCGATTATCTGCGCGACAACATGGCAACTGACGCAGAGATGTTGGTACAACGCAAACATCACTTTGCAATCGTGGATGAGGTGGATAGTGTCCTGATCGATGAAGCGCGGACACCTTTGATTATATCTGGTCCAACGGCCAAAGGCGACGTTCAAGAATTTGACAATCTCAAACCGAAGATTGAAGAATTGATGAACGCTCAACGTGCTGCAACCAATGAATTCATAACCGTTGCCAAAAAGAAATTATCCGCAGACAACGCTTCGAAAGAAGATATCGTTGATGGAGGCTTAGCTCTTTTGCGCGCTCACCGCGGTCTTCCGAAAAACAAAGCCTTGATCAAATTCTTGAGTGAAGATGGCATGAAGGCTCAACTACTCAAGACAGAAGGTACCTACCTGCAAGACAACGGTCGCGAAATGCATAAGGTTGATGCAGAACTATATTTTGCTATCGACGAAAAACACA
The DNA here is from genome assembly GCA_039796595.1 of Bacteroidota bacterium. Lineage (GTDB taxonomy): Bacteria > Bacteroidota > Bacteroidia > Flavobacteriales_D > Sanyastnellaceae > CANHSF01. The sequence continues at coordinate 441 of JBDKJN010000043.1, read as the reverse complement.
ACACCGTTGAGTTGACCGAAAAAGGTCTTCAACTCATGTCGCGCAACATGCAAGACGACAAATTCTTCGTGATGCCAGATATCGGTACATCGTTGGCCGAAATCGAACAAAGCGGCAAATCGGACGAAGAAAAAGTTGAAATGAAGGACGCCTTGATGCAAGATTATGGCGTGAAGAGCGATCGCATTCACACCATCAATCAGTTGCTGAAAGCTTATGCATTGTTCGAAAAAGACGTAGACTATGTTGTGATCGACAACAAAGTCAAAATCGTTGATGAGCAAACCGGCCGTATCATGGAAGGCCGCAGATATTCAGATGGTTTGCACCAAGCCATCGAGGCCAAAGAAAAGGTGAAGGTTGAAGCCGCCACACAAACGTATGCCACTATCACTTTGCAGAACTACTTCCGTATGTACCACAAATTAGCAGGTATGACGG
>JBDKJN010000042.1:0-22011 GCA_039796595.1 Bacteroidota bacterium | reverse complement strand
TTGGATGAACCATTCAGCGGATTTGACCCCATCAATGCAGAATTGATTCGACTAGAAATGCTCCGACTAAAGGAACAAGGTAGCACCATCATATTGTCAACACACGACATGGGTAGCGTGGAATCCTTGTGCGATAACATCGCATTGATCAACCGAGCCGAAGTCATACTCGAAGGTCCAGTGAAAGAAGTTCAAGCGCGATTCAAGAAAAATGTATATGAACTTGTTTACGAAGGTGCAGCCATGGATCTTGGTATAGGATTATGGTCCAACTTTGAACTCATAAGCAATGAAATCAAAGACCATCAACATGTTGCCCATATTCGCCTGGGTGAAGGTAAAAAACTCAATGATCTTTTATCTGCGCTTATCCCCCACCTGTCCATCCAATCAGTAAGAGAATTGGTACCCACTATGGACGAAATTTTCATCTCAGCAGTTACCAAATTCAACCAAGGCCATGAGTAAAATAGGATTGATCATAAAACGCGAATACAGCGTGAAAGTCAAGAAAAAATCTTTTCTTATTATGACTTTTTTAGGCCCCATTTTATTTGCGTGCCTCATTTTTGGAGCCATACTTTTGACGTTAAACGACCGTCACGACTACAAAGTAATGATTGTCGATTTTAATGGTGTCATTTCTGAAGAGACACCAGATGGTCGCGGTTTACAAAGCCGATTCCCTGATCGTTTTCAATACTCCGATTCAAGTTCAGTACTGTATGAGTTTTCAAAGACAGACATCAGCGACACGGCTTTCAAAAGCAGTCCATACAACGTATTGATCAAAATCGATGATGGCGCTTTGAATCATGGGAAATGTGATTTGTATTACAAACACAAACCAAGTGAAATGGTTGAAGACAAGATCAGCGGTGAATTGGAAGAGGCACTGGAACGATTCAGGGTTCAAGACAGTTTGCAAATGGATTATGCCAAATACAAGAGTATCAAGAAAAATATTTCTTTCAATTTGCATGACATCGAGAAACTCACCGAAGAAGCCGACAATGGCATGAAAGGAGTGGTTGGTTTCGGCTTTGCCATACTTATCTATTTCTTCATTTTTATGTATGGTGTCCAGGTGATGCGCGGTGTGATGGAAGAGAAAACCAATCGCATTGTCGAAGTCATTGTAAGCTCAGTCAAACCTTTTCAACTTATGATGGGCAAGGTGATTGGAATAGGGCTTGTTGGACTAACGCAATTTGTGATGTGGATGGTCTTGTGTGGTGTGATTAGCACCGCTGCCGCCTTCTATCTTGGTTCACAGACCAACGGGGCAGCAGTAGTAGATGGTATGCAACAAATGAATTCCATGCAGCAACAAGCCGTCATGGAAGCCTTGATGAACAATGAATCCATCAATTGGATTTTCAGTGTGAATTGGCCATTGATGCTTGGACTCTTTATATTCTATTTTATTGGAGGATATTTATTGTACGGCTCTCTCTTTGCTGCTATTGGAGCAGCTGTTGACAACGACACTGACTCGCAACAATTCATGTTGCCCGTTACCATTCCTCTGATCATCGGATATATCATCTCGTCCACACTTTTGGCCAATCCCGAAAGTCCGGTGGGAACTTTTTTTGCGATCTTCCCATTGACATCGCCAATTGTCATCATGGTCAAAACAGCCATTGGCGCACCAGCATGGTTGGTGATCTCATCGATGGTAAGTTTGGTGCTAGCCTTTTTAGGTGGAATTTGGTTGGCCGGGAAAATATATCGTGTAGGTATTTTGATGTATGGCAAAAAAGTCAACTACAAAGAATTGTTGAAGTGGATTCGTTATAGCTCTTAGATATGTCTGAATTACCAGTAATAGAAAATCGTGTTGCTGTTATCGATTGCGGCACCAATACCTTTAACTTGTTGGTGGCCGATCCGCACGAAACCGGATGGACAACAGTTTATCAAACGAAATTGCCTGTAAAGATTGGAGAAGGCAGTTTCGCAGATAAAACCATCAAGGCCGCTCGCTTCGCTCGCGGCCTCGACGCCTTGCTTGCATACAAATACGTTTGCAAAAATTACGAGTGCAGCAAAGTATTCGCTTATGGTACCAGCGCCTTGCGCGAGAGCATCAACGGACCTGAATTTGCCGAAACAGGCGGCAAAATTTTAGGTGTTCCCTTGCACATCATTGACGGCAATGAAGAAGCCGATCTGATCTATCAAGGTGTCGGCCTTACCTATCCCATACAAGATGAAACCGTTTTGATCATGGACATCGGTGGAGGATCAACTGAGTTCGTGATCGCCAATGGATCAGGTGTACTTTGGAAACATAGTTTTACAATCGGAGTAAGTCGATTGTACGACTCCATTCAACCCAGTGATCCAATCCAACATAACGAATTGACTTTATTAAAATCGCGATTACGAGAGAGCCTATCGCCATTGCGTGTCGCCATTGAAACGCATCGACCATCTCGTTTGATTGGCAGCAGTGGCACATTTGATACACTTTTGGATTTGTATTACCTCAGTAGTAAAAAGCCCAAACCAATCGAACAGAGCATTCAGCGAATTCCAATTACGGTCATGCACGGCATCAACGATCGCATGATCACCAGCACATTTGAGCAACGCATAGCAAACCCCGCCATTCCAGAAATGCGTGTCCAATTTATGCCTATGGCTTGTGGGTTATTGGACGAGGTTCTGCGCATGCATGATTTTAGCGAAATCATTCACAGTCCATACAGTCTCAAGGAAGGTGCATTATCGCGTCTTTTACGAACTACAAATTAAACCACGTTTATGGCTCATAAAAAGCCACATCTACCCACCAAGACGTGCATGGTATGCGGGCTGCCTATGGTCTGGCGAAAAAAGTGGGAAAAAAATTGGGAAGAAGTGAAGTACTGCAGTGAAAAATGTCGCCGCACAAATCAAAACTCGCACAAATAACCCAAATAAAATCAAAGACACTTCACGCGAACATATTTTGTAATCCGTCCCTCATCGAGCCACATTTGTTCGTAATAGGTGCGAATTTTAAGTATATCCTGCCATTCTGGTGATTGCGATTGCAAGTACTCTCCGTATACATCAAACGAATGTGATTCGATAACGTATCGTGGGTCATCGCCAAATTCCAAAAGTGCAAGCCGATATACTTCGGGGTTGTCATGTTTAATATGAATCAATCCACCTGGGGCAAGGAAATGACGGTACTTCTCCGCGTAGTATTTTGAGGTGATACGTCGCACACCAATTTTATCTTGCGGTTGAGGATCGGAAAAGGTCAACCATATTTCTGCTATTTCATTGGGGCCAAAAAACTGAGTGATAAATTCCACACGGGTGCGTAAAAAAGCGACATTGGATAAACCCATCGTCAATGCATCCTTGGCACCTTTATGAAAACGATGGCCTTTCACGTCAACGCCAATAAAATTGCGTTCTGGATATCGTTCGGCTAAACCAACGGTGTATTCTCCTTTTCCGCAGCCCAATTCCAACGTTATGGGTCTATCATTTTTGAAGAAGGCGTGCCACTCTCCTTGCATATAGGTTTTTTGCTCCTTTATAATGGGTAGCAACTCAGGTTCAAAAACATGCGGAAATGTTTTGTTTTCGGCCCACTTTTTTAATTTATCCTTGCCCACGTTGATTGCTTAAATTCGCTCCAAAGTTACGCCGTATAGCTGCTACAGAAAAAATATTGATCGCTCCATTGGACTGGGGATTGGGCCATGCCTCCCGGCTGGTGCCTATCATTCATAAGCAAATCGCAGCAGGCCATGAAGTGCACTTGGGTTGTAGTGGTGCGGCCGGTGAATGGTTGAAGGCGCGATTCCCAACCCTTCCGCAGCATACTTTACCCGGATATGACATAACATATCAACCTGGCCATGACTTCATGCGCAATATGCGACGCCAGATGTATCGGATACATTCGGTTCAAGCCCAGGAAAACGAAGTGCTTAAATCTTTGCAAAAACACATCGGTTTTACACAAATCATCAGTGACAATCGGTACGGTCTATGGCATAAGGACACAGATAATATTTTGATCACCCATCAAATATTTCCGCAGGCATCATCGCTATTAGCCTGGATTCTGAGAAGCTATTTACATCGTCGAATTGCTCGATTCAATGCGTGTTGGATTCCAGATTATGAAAATGAATCATCATCACTATCTGGAGCGTTGAGTCATGGTCAACACAATTTACAAAACGTCCATTTCATTGGGCCGTTGTCGCGCTTCGAGAAATTGACCACCTCCTCAGAATACTATGAAAAAGTAATCATGCTTTCGTGTCCTGAACCCATGCGCACAGCCTGGGAAAACCATTTGGTAGAAATATTGAAAAAACATTCTTCGCCTGTGGCTTTGATTACATCTGGTAGATTGGACCAATTACCCGAACAAAAAACGATCGGAGCGCTAGACGTGTTCTATCGCGCTGATGACACGTGTATCACAGAAGTATTATCCAAAGGCAAATACATCATTTGTAATGCTGGTTATAGTACACTCATGGACATGCATGCATTAGGCGTTCAACCAGCAGTTTTTGCAACACCAGGCCAAACCGAACAAGAATATTTGATGCGATATCTATCGGCAAAAAACAAGGTAGGAATCGCTGATCATCTGTACCACCTACCTCATTGATGGGCGACCATTAATTTGGTTGCGATGCGTTGACCATTTTCCATCAACACCAATGTATACATGCCGTTCGACCAATCCGCTGTGCTGAATGACAATTGTACATAGTGCTGATTGTTGGAGACTGACGATGACAATACACGCTGTCCGGCTGAGTTATAGACTTCCCAGGTCAAAGCAGCATTACCCTTCACTCGGCATGCGCCATTCCATTCGTCATCCGTCACCAAAGACTCTTGACTTATCCAATCAAAATTCGGAGTGGCGTTATCGTAAACGAGCACAATGTGTTTACGTTCTTCATCCGACAAATTTGCGATATCCAAATATCCCCCTTGCATGTGAACCATCAACTTCATGGTCTCATTGGTACTGTAATTTTCCATTGATGCATACGGTCCAAAAACCAACGCATTCCCCGGTTTCAAATAGACATGAACATGCTCTATCTCTGTTTGCCAGGGTTCATTAAAAATACGCATCGGACAATTTAATTCAATTTGTGCATTCTCTTCCAATTCAATCAACGATTGCGACTGCATAGCTAACATGCCCATTCCCATTTGTCCAAACTCAAGAACCTTATCTGCAGCCACACGCAATTTGGCGTCCGGCACAAAACGCATACAAGAACCCCAACTCGATTCTATTCTTCCCTCATTGTGGATATACGTTCCACCGGGCGGCAATGCCAATTCAAACCAAAAATTCATGCATACCGATCCATTATTTACGATACTAAGTATATGACGATCTTCCGTTTGACCTTCTATCAACCCTGCACGAAGAGCTGTAAACGGTTGAAAAGTAAGCGACGCTTCTTGAGCAATCGTTAAAAATATGGCTGCCTGTTCGCTGATGTTGGGGACAGGAGAAACATCCAAATAACTGATGTCATCGACTGAAGGAAAAGTGGTTTCTTCATATTGAATGACATAGTTATTGTAAGACCAGAGCGTATAATTGAACTGACCGTTTTGGTAGTCCAACATGTCACTTTCACCAAGTATCACTCCGCTCCATACATATTCTAGGAAGACATCATAAACTAAGATAGAAGGCGCTTCTTCGATCACATTCAGTTTGAGCACAATATCTTCAATGAATGTTCCATTTTCGAAAGATTCTGTGGGTAGGCAAACACTGATATAACCGAAATTGTTTGAAACAAACTCTTGCGTATGCAGTCGATATTCAGGCAGGTCGTCCATATCATTGGGACTGTCAGGTACACGAACACGAACGATGAAGCCATTACATACTCCATCCTCGCAATCTTCAAGACCGGAGTTCAGATCATTCATCATGTTCAAATAAATCGACAATGCGTACAACGTATTGGGATCGAGCAAATGCCCATCATCTGAATGCCAGCGCAAAAAAACAGGTTTTGAAGCATCAAACTCACTCGTCATCAATTCGGCCTGCCAGGGTTGGCTACCCAAATTGATACAAACCGTAGAATCTATGGTTCCATCGTAGGTATCCTCCAGTGTTTGATAAGCCATCCAATTTTGGAATCCCGTGATCGTAGTTTCACCATCAATACACAACTGATTGATAGGCGTTGAAAACGCAAACTGAGCTTTGACCGTTGAAAAGGCAAAAGACAAAAACACGAAAAGGTAGAGATTCTTCATGGTTTAAGGTTTTATGCTACTACAAGAATACTCATTTTCACCCTAAAAACATAGGCGAAAAATCCAGCTCAATTATCTTTGAACCATGAATACCGCTCAAGACGAATTTTTCATGCGTATGGCCATCAAAGAAGCCATGTATGCCATGGAATTGAACGAGGTGCCTATTGGTTGTGTTATCGTTTGTCAAGGTCAAATTATAGCCCGTGGTCACAACCTGGTGGAACGCTTAAATGATTTCACCGCCCACGCCGAAATGCAGGCCTATACCAGCGCATCCGAATATCTAGGTGGTAAATCACTCCATGAGTGCACACTATATGTAACACTTGAACCCTGTGTGATGTGCGCTGGTGGGGCTTACAATACACGTGTTGGTCGTATTGTTTTTGGGGCTTACGACGACAAGCGTGGATATACCAAATTCGGCCATCACAGCGACAATCAGCAACCTTTAATCCACCCCAAGACCGAAGTGACTGGCGGCGTTTTGGCCGATGAATGTGTGGCTATGCTACAAAGTTTTTTCAAAGGCAAACGCTGAGCTCGGTGATATCGCATGTCCACGTTTGCACTGCCAGTATTGGAAACCCAACTTCTTCATTTCCCTACCAAGAATCACAATAATTAACCCGATCCGCCGTTTCAAGGGCTTAATAAAAACGACAATGAAATACGCTCTACTCACACTTTGCAGTGCTCTACTTTCCTGGACCTCGATAGCGCAAAACCCAACAAATTCTGACACTTCAAAACCATATATCGAAGTTGTTGGCCAAGCCGAAATGGAAGTAGTTCCAGATGAAATCTATATCAAATTCCATTTGAAAGAGTTTGAAAAAGACCGGGTAATGCAGACCATCGAAATGCAAGAAAAAGAATTAACCGCAGCCTTAACAGCAGCAGGATTGCCCATTTCCGAAATTAACGTCAGTGATTTCGAAAGCAATTTTGTCCGTGTAACATGGGGGAAAAAGGACTTTCGCACTGAAAAGGAATATCACTTCAAAGTGAAAACAATGCAGGAAACAGCCAAGGTATTTGAAGTATTTGACAAACTTGACATAACCGACGGACATATCGAACGTGTGGATCATAGCCAACGCAAGACATTCGAAGACAATATGCGTATCGAAGCCACGAAAAATGCGAAGAAGATAGCCAACGATATGCTTTCATCTATTGGTCAATCGGTTGGGAAAGCGCTCTACATTTCCGACAAAAAGAATATACCAAACGTAGATTCACGCCAGATAGGCTATCTTAATGACGATGCTAGACTATATGAATATAGCGGCTTAAAAGGCGGCACAGTAGTGCAGTATCAAAAGATAAAAATCATCTCGGTGGTGTCCGCTCGTTTCGAAATTATCTAAAGACAACTAGCACTCCAACAACAACGAAAGCAAGGCGCGTAACTCACGTACCTTCTCATCGCGATTGGCTGCAATGTAGGAATGGATCAAATTATTGATCATTCGCGCGATCATATCGGTATGCTGACATGGACCAAAAAACTTGGGATCCAAAGGCAACTGCTGTTTTTGCAAGAAATTCTCAATTTCCTCGAAATGCAAGATGCTTCCTTCGTTGAACGGGTTGATGTAAAACAACACCGGTGCATCAAGAGGATTGTAATTGGTTTCTTCGCCCTTGAGTTCCATCAATAGTTTTACCGTATCATCAAGGTAGCACAAAATGAAATGACTCGGTAAGTTGACCCCATAAATCGGTAGATCCAAGGATTTAGCCAAATGGGCATACAATATTCCCAGGGATAATGGATTGCCCTTTTTACTGCTGATCAGGTCAGTCAAATAGGAATTCTGAGGTTGATGGTAGTTGTCCCGATTGCCCTGGAATCCGTGCACTTTAAAAAGCATGTGATTCATCACATTTACCGCCTCCATGGCCGTTAGGTTATCATTGAGTTCGAGCCAAATCTCTTGACGAATTCTCGACACCTTGTCGCGCAAATCGTCTTCATCGTAACCCGGGTATTGATATCGATTGATAATCAGTGCTCCCTCAAGCAGGTCATCCGCTCCCGACTCTTTCCACTGTTTGAGGCGCGTATACACGCTATCGTATTGAATACTAGAAATGAGCTCCTCAATGCGCTCATGGAACAAAGGTCCAAAATCGCTCAATTCCCAATATTGCTCCAGTTGCGGAATGATTCTCTCACCATAACCGATGAGTTCCGTTTTCACCTGACGATAGATATTCTCGTCCGGATCTTCGATGAGCGTAATAAGCGCATTTACTTCCGTGTTATACATGGTCAGCCATCAATTTGATTACCTAAACAAATAGCCTGCGTCGGTTTAGACTTTATCAGGCATAACAAATCTAGCAGTAATCAACTGGCCGAATCGGACCCCTCAATGGGCTTTTTCACAAAGGAAGGCTCAAAATCGCTCCAAGACTTGTCTGATAAGGGCTTGCATACTTGCTGACGGATCGTTGTGGAATTCTTTTGTGATCCGATTGGCCAGTATCAAACACAGGGTACATGCCCGATGCCCGAGTAAACTCGCCAAAGCGTAGATGCCCGCACACTCCATTTCCAGATTGGTTATTGGTACCCCCTGGAAGCTAAAAGCCGCATATTCGTCCAATCGGCCATCCATATTGGAACGCATACGCAACGACCGCCCTTGAGGGCCATAAAAGCCATTCGCCGTAGCGGTAATGCCCGCTATAGCGCCCGCGCTCATTTGATCGAAAAGCTCTGCATCAGCAGCAACAGTATACAGGCCTGAATGGCCCTTCAACCACGAAAACCGATCTTGTAATGCTTTGTCCAGCGAAGCTTCATCTGGAGTGTATTGTGCATCATAACTATGAGCTACTCCATCCAGACCAAAAGCATAACGTGAGGCCACAACGCTACCCACAGGAATATCCCGTTGCAGCGTACCGCTTGTTCCGATTCGCACAATCCGTAGAGACTTCGTGGTAGCAGCGATGGAGCGTGTTGATAAATCCACATTCACTGCTGCATCCAGCTCATTGATCACGATATCGATATTGTCCACTCCAATTCCGCTCGAAACCACAGTGATGCGCTTATCACCAAACCGCCCTGTATGTACAACGAATTCCCGGCTATTGATACAATGCTCTACCTCATCGAACATGGCACTAACAATTGGCACGCGATCAGGGTCACCAACGATAACTACATTTTCTGCAACATGTTCAGGACGAATACCCAGATGATATAAGGAACCATCGGCTCGAAGTATCAGTTCTGACGGTGGCAAAGCCACACCGGATGGACGTAAGGAAGTGTTCATGCAACGAATATAACCCGAAAAACCATGGGGCAAAATCCAGCCAATGTGTCAACGTCACCCCTTGGACACAAGTCGTTTCCAAACGATCTTCAGGAGTGTCATTCGTGGTCTTGCCTTAAGAATAATAAGTGCGTCCTCCCACCACATTGAACGCCCATCTAAAAATCGAAATACTCTATCAATAGGCTGAAAACGATAAATGCGCATAAAAAAATCAGCACCCTTTGAGGGGAACAGCCCAATTAGTTCCAACATTACCGCATCAAAAAACCGGTGCCTGCGCTTTAAATACCGTGGCACTTCGCCTTTTTTCGCCAAAGCTTCAACTAACTGTGTGGCATATGTACAACTGTTGTAAAAGGTGTAACCTGTGCTCGGCCGTGTCCATCCACCTGCACTTCCGATATAGGTTATTGCAGACCGGTTATTGTTCTCAAACGGATACACCGTCATGGGAATACAACCCCTTTCTTTTTCTTCAATGACATAATCGGTTTTCCATTTTTGGAGGTAATGGCTGAGATGTAGCTCATACTCCTCCATTTCCCACTTCCTTGGACCAAATACAGTGTATTCTACCAATGCTGAATTGGAAGTTAAAGGCAACACATACATGAAACAAACGCCATCCCGTTGCTGAACTGAAAAGTCCATTAACACCACCTCATCGGGATTAAAAACAGCCTTTGAAGTGCGTACAAACCATCCGCCAAAATGTTGGTGCAACAAGCGATCGCTATTGGGCACTGGAGCACGATCAAGCCCAGCCACCGAAGAAAATACATGTTTGGCTTGATACCTTCTTTGATCTGTAATTACCTCAACACCGAATGGTTGTTCGGTGCAATGGACAACTTTTTCCTGCCTGCGCAGCAACAACGGCCATTCGGACAATTGTTCATGAATAAAAGCATACCAATTTTCACTGCGCAACATCTTATAGCTGTATTGTTCCAGCGGAATAGCACAAACCTCATGCGTCGAAATTACTTGCGCTCTGGACCAAGTTTTAGAAAGAAGATGATCCCATTCCCCCTTGCCCTCTTCCCAATAACACCACGTGCGATCATTGGAATTTTTCACTTCAGATTCGATCAACAAAACTGACGAATGTCTCATCTCAGGATGTTGAAACATCCTATACGCAGTAAGCAAACCCGAAAGTCCTCCACCAACTATGATATAGTCAAATGACTCTACATTTTGATCCATGTTGCGCCTGCAAAGAATAACAAAAACAATGCGAATAGATGCCAGCGCAAGGAACGTGCACAATGCTCTTCGTAAGGTAAATAGAAAAACTGGATGATGAAAGAAACCAGCAGCCAGCCTCCGTAATTGAGCAAAGGAGCTTCACCACCCTGGAAAGTCCAATAATCAAATAGCGGTGCAACGGGCTCCATCCATATATCGAGTACTGTCATCAGCAGAGCTGCCAGAGCAGCCTTTGCCCAACGCGTCGATGCCCATTCACTGGCAATTCCAGCCGTAGCAAAAGTCAGAATAGCCCAATTCACGCCTATAAGCAAGGGCACACCTCCCAATTTAGGTCCCAGATTTTCGCCATAACTATAATCACCAAATGGCCAACCTGTGTGTACACCTATCCATTCAGCTACAAGTCCAAGAGCAAATGGAATGGAGAGAGCAGTCAGAAGTTTTTTGTGCTCAAACACACATACGACGACAGCAAGAGCACACAACAAAAGATTCAACGGGGTTTTGGTGACAAACCATTGGTCATAACCGAGAAGGATACCAATCAGCGCACTTACATGGAATAACCACAACACGGTTATGGAGATTTGCAGTCGAACCTTGTGAAATTTAATCATGATCGTGAAGCGATTATTTCAGAAACAATTTTGCCCGACAACAAACATAATGGAATACCTCCGCCAGGATGCACACTGCCACCACAGAAGTACAAACCATCGATGGTGGAATGAAAATTAGGATGGCGCAAAAACGCAGACATCCGATCATTGCTTGCACTACCGTACAAAGCCCCAAGATAACTCGAGGTCCTTTGCTCAATAAGTGCCGGTGTTAATACACGTTCACAGGCAATTAATTTGCCGAGGTCCACTCCCAACTGTCGCGATAATTTATCAATAACCGCCTGACGTGCAAGCTGAACAATAGTATCCCAATTTTTCTCTGACCGCGCTGGTACATTGATCATTACAAACCAATTCTCACAACCTGCTGGCGCATCTGAATCTTCCTTCTTTGATGTAATATTGAGGTAGACCGTTGGATCATTGTGCCATTCACCGTTCTCTGCGATCCAGTCAAATTCTCTGCGATAGTCTTTGGCAAAAAAGATATTGTGCAACTGCAGTTCAGGAAATTTTCGCTGTACGCCCCAATAAAAGATAATTCCTGAACTTGACCGCTCCTGCTGCATGACTTTTCGAGGTGGTGGAATATTCGGCAATAAGTTGGTATATGCTGCATGTACATCCGAATTGCACACCACTATGTCAGCGGTGATCGTTTCTGCACCAATGCGGATGCCCACCACGCGATTTTTTTGGACCACCATTTCATCTACTCGCGAACCCAATTCGAACTTGACTCCAATATCCAATGCCAATCGATGCAACGCTCGTGGTATTGCGATCATTCCGCCTTTTGGGAAATAAGTACCGATGTCCATTTCAAGATGAGGAATCAAACTCATGATGCCGGGTGCACGATATGGAGTAGATCCATTGTATGTCGCATACCGATCGAAAAGTTGAATCAAACGGGAATCCTTGAAAGTGCGACGATGAACATCGTGCAGCGAGCGCATCATATCCAATCGTGGCATAGCCATAACACCTCTTATCGTTTCTCGACTCAGATAGGTGGACAGACGATGCAGGCTTTTTTCCAAAAACAATCGTCTGGTACGTTCGTATTTGAAAGTATTTCGTTCGAGGTAATTACGCAAGACCGATGGCTGAACATCAAAGGTTGAACAGGCCTCCCGAATATACTTCTCTCTGTCAGCGTAGGCTGTAAATCTTGTGCCATCTTCAAAATGATATTTGCACAATACATCCTCTCTTGTATATGAAAAATAACGTTGAATATCCTTGCAGCACAATGCAAACAACTCCTCGACATAAGCGGGCATAGTGAACAAACTCGGCCCCATATCGAAACGATACCCATCTGCAATGCATTCAGCTAATTTGCCCCCGACATAAGGATTTTGATCAAAGACCATCACTTCGTGCCCCGCGGCTCGCAGACGGATAGCTGCAGCCAAGCCAGCAATTCCGGCTCCCACAACAAGAACTTTAGAGTTGGACAATGACATAAAAAAGGAAGGACCTGATTTTCCAACAACCAAACAACCATTAAGTTCGCTGAAAACGAAAATTCTAGCCCTTTCGAGCAATCACAGCCTTCGCAGCTTCAATGATGTTCGCGCTTTCCAAACCATACTTCTGCATCAACTGTTCAGGAGTTCCTGACTCACCGAATGAATCATCGACAGCCACCATTTGCAACGGAGTAGGTTGATGTTGGGCCAGAACAGCAGATACCATGCTTCCCAAACCTCCGATCATTTGATGTTCTTCAGCCGTAACCACCGCACCAGTTTTAGCTGCCGATTTCACGATAGCATCAACATCGAGCGGCTTGATTGTATGGATATTGATAAGATCTACAGAAATACCCTGAGCTTCTAAGTCTTTGGCGGCTTCAACAGCCTTCCAAACCAAATGACCAGTAGCTATAATGGTCACATCCTTGCCTTCATGCATGTGCCATGCCTTGCCGATGACAAAAGGCATATCAGCGGGAACAAAAATGGGCACTTTTGGGCGACCGAAACGCAAATAAACTGGACCCTCATATTCTGCGATGGCCATAGTAGCGGCCTTGGTTTGATTGTAATCGCAAGGGTTGATAACGGTCATGCCGGGTAACATCGACATCATGCCAACGTCTTCTAGAATTTGATGCGTTGCCCCATCCTCACCCAGTGTCAAACCCGCATGCGAAGCACAGATTTTTACGTTTTTGTCGCTGTATGCTATACTTTGACGAATTTGATCGTAAACCCTTCCTGTACTAAAATTGGCGAATGTTCCTGTGAAAGGTATTTTTCCACCAATCGTAAGTCCTGCAGCAACACCCATCATATTGGCTTCTGCAATACCCACTTGAAAAAATCGCTCAGGAAATTCCTTCATAAACGCATCCATTTTCAGGGAGCCGATAAGGTCGGCACAAAGGGCTACAACGTTGGGATTGCGTTTTCCGGCTTCGAGCAAACCAGCGCCAAAACCGCTGCGTGTATCGTTAGATCCGGTAACTTCGAAATTGAGCATAACAGGTTGTTTTTATAATGAGATAAAATTGAGCAATTAGTAATCGCCTAGAGTTTCTTGCAATTGTCCGAGCGCATTAGCTAACTCAGCATCATTTGGTGCCACACAATGCCATTTGTGTGTACCTTACATGAAGTCGACACCTTTACCCATGGAGGTGGTCATTAAAATCATGATGGGTTGACCTTTTCCCGTCAGTGCTTTTGCTTGTGCCATTGAATCGATAACGTTTTGCATCACATTACCATCCATTTCCAGAACGTTCCAACCAAAAGCCTCCCACTTGGCGCGCAAATTCCCAAGACTCATTACTTTCTCCGTCGGGCCATCGATTTGCTGACCATTGACATCGATCGTGGAGATGAGGTTATCCACCTTGTGGTGAGCAGCGTACATGGCGGCCTCCCAGATTTGGCCTTCTTGAATTTCGCCATCACCATGAAGAGTGTATACCAATTGCTTATCCCCATTGAGTTTTTTGGCTTGAGCGGCACCGATTGCCACACTCATTCCCTGGCCCAAAGAACCCGATGCCATGCGAATACCGGGCAGACCCTCATGGGTGGTTGGATGTCCCTGCAAACGCGTATTGAGCTTACGAAACGTTGCCAATTCATTGACAGGAAAATAGCCTGCACGAGCCAAAACGCTATACCACACGGGAGAAATATGTCCATTGCTCAAAAAGAACAAATCTTCTTGATGACCATCCATTTCAAATGGCTGAGACTGGTGTTTCATGACATGGAAGTACAAGGCCACAAAAAAGTCAGTGCAACCTAGTGATCCACCAGGGTGACCGCTATTTACGGCATGAACCATGCGAACGATATCGCGACGCACCTGATGTGCTATTTGATTTAATTCCTCTGTTGATTTCATAAAATCGATCGATTTTGATTGGCTTAGGACGGCCCAAAATTACGCTTCCGAGGTCGGCATATCCGCATTGTTGGTGGTTTGTTAAAAAGACGTTTGAATCAGTCAACGCAAGGCCAAACGCTTTTGTGGAGCAGAAGTCAACATTCATCGCAATTGTAGATTCCCCTGTTCACAACTAGGACTCCGACACTTCGCAATGGCGCTTTCTATCTGTTAATTTCACCACTCGAGCAAAGAGCAAAACAACCGTAACCCCGCACCACTTCATTGCGTAGAAGTGCTGTTGAAAAGAAGGTTTTGCCTTTTTGCCAGCAATAAACCACCCATAAACGCATGTTAAAGTTTCGAGTTTTTTCAGCTATTGGTGCCGCCTCAATGGCGCTGATAATCAGCTTACAATCCTGTCAAGAACCCCAAAAAGAAGGTAACTTGACTCCAACGGACAGTGTTAATTCAGGTATTTCCACCTCCGGCACCATGAATTTCGAAGGGGAAATCATCTCATTGCCTTCTCCGATTCAGGTCGCCAATTATTTGAAGAAAAACAATATGCCGTTCAAACAAGAATTGGTGCATTTGTCCAGTGCAAAAGATCGATATGTCAATGAAACCAAAAAGGCTTTGAACATGGGCGTTTATGGCGCCGATCTGGCCTATATCTCCAATTTTAATCTTGGTCAGCAAAATGCAGATTACGTGGACTTAGTAGCCAAGCTGGCTGCTGAATTGGGTATTTTGGATCACGTTGATCGCAAAATTGTTACACGACTGCGTTCGGATCTCACCAGCCCCGACAGTTTGATTCGTCTCAATGCCGACCTGTTTCATTCAGCTGACAAATACCTGAAGTCGAACAACAAGTACGATATCAGCGCCTATATTTTGATTGGCGGTTGGATTGAAAGTTTGCATTTGGCCGCCGATGCAGCCAAGTCAAATGAATTCTTGCGCACACGTTTAGGTGAGCAGAAATATGCCGCAACAAGCATTGATCGTCTCAACAAAAAATTCACCGATCCCGCATATGAACCAATTCGCAAAGAGATCGAAATTCTATGCGTGATGTTCTCACAATTTGAAAGTACCTATAGCTATCGCAAACCCATTGTGAATGAAGAGACGCGCACAACTTACATTAACAGTAAAACAAGCGTACAGGTTAACGAGGAAGCCCTCACCGCCATCACAGCGCAAATAGCTAAAATCAGAACACTAATCATCGAATAATCGTCCCTATGAAACACCTTATATCTATCCTGTGTTCGTTGTTGTTCGTGCTTGCCATTCAGAATACAAGCCAGGCACAATGTGACACCATCATGACCTTGTGTGAAAAAAACATCACGTCACAATACATCAGTGATGGGCAAGTTTATCGCGCATTGATTAGCGGTACAGAAGTGGCCGAATTCAGCATGACCCTATTTGAGGGCAATACTTACCGCATTGCCGCTTGCAGTGGCATGGAAGATGGCAATTTATTGTTCACACTTTTAGATCCAGAAGGCCAGCCTTTGTTTAGAAGCGAAGACTATGTTGGAGCCCCCTATTGGGACTTTACCATTGAAAATACGATTCAAGTCACTATTGAAGCCAAACTTAATCCACACAAGTCACAAAGCGGTTGCGCCGTTTTGGTAGTAGGATTTAAAAAAGACTGATCGCACTCTACGCGATACACTGTTTTCGGATTAGCTTTTTTCTTGACCAACATTTAACGTTCCACACTTAGAAATTACCCTATGAGTGCAGGAATATTAAGAGCGTTGATGCAATTGTTTGCGATTATCGCTGGAGCCAACAAAAGCTCTGGCCGAGAAATCGTTGCTGTCTTTTTGCGACAACAATTGAACAAGGAGATGGTAAACAAGTATCTGCAGGTCTATGAGGACTATGCAGAAAAATTTCACACCTCTAAAAACAGTGAGAAGAAAACCAGCATGGCTTCCGTGAAGGTTCTTCGCATCTGTGATCAGATCAACGACGAATTACAACTCAAGGAAAAATACTTTGTCATTGTACGACTATTGGAATTCATCAGAGAGTTCAATGTACAGGGCGATCAGGAATGGCAGTTTATTGAGACCGTTGCGGAAGCTTTTAATATTGATAAAGAAATTTTCGACGGACTAAGACAATTAACCGGCACATCAGAAGAAGATTATGTAAGCGGAAGCGATTTTTTATTTGCTTCCAATGAACGACCTGCGCATTTACAAGGCACGAAATATCTGGCCATCGACAATTTACGTGGTCGATTACTATTCTATCGTATAGAATCAGAAAGTTTGTTCTTCGTACGTTACTTCGGGCCCGATGAATTGTTTCTCAATAGTCAGAACATCATTCCCAAAAGGACATATGTCTTCTCACAGGGAGCTAACATTCGAGGAAGCAAAATAAGCCCACTATTCTACAGCGACGTACTTCACAAATATTTGGATGAAGCATCCAATACCAAGCTTGTATATCGCGCCGAAAATGTGAGCTATTATTTCGAAAGTGGAAAAAAACAAGCATTACACCAATTCAATTTCGCCGAGGAAAGCGGAAACTTAGTTGGTATCATGGGTGGCAGTGGAGCAGGAAAATCAACCTGTCTCAATGTCCTCAACGGCAACTATACCCCAACGTATGGTAAGGTGACTATCAACGGTTTTGATATTCATCGCGATAGAGTCAGTATCGAAGGTGCTTTGGGTTATGTGGCACAAGACGACTTGCTCATTGAAGAACTCACGGTATTCCAAAATTTGTTTTTTAATGCCAAACTCTGTTTGTCTGGAAAAACGGATGAAGAACTCTCTGAGATCATTCATAAAACATTGCACAGCATTGGATTATTGGAGTGCAAAGACTTGCGGGTTGGTAGTGTCCTTGACAAAACCATTAGCGGAGGTCAGCGCAAACGACTCAATATCGCATTGGAATTGATCCGCGAACCATCGGTCTTGTTTGTCGATGAACCTACCAGCGGATTGAGCAGTCGCGACTCCGAAAACATTATGGACTTGCTCAAGGAATTGACCTTGCGTGGCAAGCTGATTTTTGTTGTCATTCACCAACCGAGTAGCGACATTTTTAAAATGTTGGACAAGTTGTTTATTCTTGACCAAGGCGGATATCCAATCTATTATGGAAATCCGGTTGAGAGTATCATTTACTTCAAACGACTGGCCAATCAGGTTAATCTGACCGAAAGTGAATGCCCACATTGTGGTAACGTAAATCCAGAACAGATCTTCAACATCATTGAGGCCAAAGTAGTGGATGAATACGGCAATGAAACCGAACACCGCAAAGTGACACCGAAGGAATGGAATAATTTCTTCAATGTCATCATAGGCAATCACCTCAACATCAAGGACCGCATTCTGGATGCACCAAAGAGTTCATTTAAGTTGCCCAATTTTATTAGTCAACTTAAAGTATTCGGCAAACGTGATATCCTGAGTAAGTTATCGAACAAACAATACATGCTGATCAATTTCCTGGAGGCTCCTGTGTTGTCGTTCATACTTTCTCTGTTCATCAAATATTACCCAACCGCTCCAGGCGGACAGATGGCATACACCTTCCGTGAAAATCTCAATTTACCGCAGTTCATATTCATTAGTGTTGTGGTGGCTATTTTCTTGGGATTAACCGTGAGTGCGGAAGAAATCATCAAGGATCAAAAAATCTTAAAGCGTGAGCGTTATCTACAACTCAATCGCGGTAGTTACCTCTTTGCCAAGATAGGGATCATGTTTGCAATATCTTTCATTCAAACGTGCACCTTCGTTGCTGTAGGCAATTTGGTTCTCGAAATCAAAGGTATGTTTATGCCCTTCTGGATGGTATTGTTCAGCACCAGTTGTTTTGCCAATGTGCTTGGTCTAAACATCTCGGCAAGTTTCAATAGCGCCAAGGTCATCTACATCATTATACCTATTCTGATTATTCCACAGCTATTGTTCAGTGGTGTGATTGTACGCTTCGACCGATTATATCCGGGAATTGCATCACAAAGCAAAGTTCCATTGATCGGCAATATGATGATCTCTCGCTGGGCCTATGAAGCCATGGCCGTGTATCAATTCCGCAACAACGGATTTCAAGATCAATTCTTCGATTACGACGCACGACGCAAATATTATTCGTGGAAAAAAGACTATTGGGTGAAGGAACTCAAAACAAAAACCAACGACAGCAAACGCATGTTGCAGGATAGCGCACCTGGCGAACAACTCACTTACAATATCAACATGTTGTACAATGAGTTGATGAAAGAGAAAAAGCGTCTACCCGATTTGGAAATAGAAAAAATGGAATTGCTCAAGCCCAATTTGGTTACTCTTGAAGTATTGACTAACGTAGAGACTGCTTTGCTAGAATTGGACGATTACTATATCCGTAACTACAATCTTGTCAACGAAGAACGAGAGGCAAAAATCACAGAACTCACCTCAACTCCGGAAAAAAGAGAAGCCTTTCTACGATTGCAGGATGACTACTACAACGAAAGTTTAGAAGACTTCGCCACGAATAAAAACGATTTGAAGAAAATTGTCGAATTTGAAGGCGAATTAGTGCAGAAGAGCAATTTGGTTTTCCTCTCACCTGAAGGCGGCTTTTTCGACGCACATTTTTATGCACCGAACAAGAATTTCTTTGGACTGCGACTTACCACATTATCGGCTAACATCATGATGATCTGGTTTATCACGACCATCCTCACCATAGTCCTCTATTACGATGGATTAAAACGTGGCCTGGATAAATTGGAACGGATCTTTAATCGCATCCAAAACAAATCAAAAGCTGTGATCGACGATAAGCAGGTGCAATAATGTGTCCGGAATATCCCTTCGAACTGCAGCCACTTGACAATAAAAACACTAGGGTTTTCTTTATTTTGAATGACTTGCAAGTCATGCATGCTTTACATTTGTAAGCATGGACGTATCACAAAAATTGAGTCATGTCGATGAAGATGGCCGCATTCGCATGGTGGATGTGAGCAATAAATCAGAGAGTTTCCGAGTGGCCATAGCAAGCGGTGAAATCCATATGCCCTTGGCGGTGGTACAACAACTCGCCGAACAATCCCACCGCACAGCGAAGGGCAGCATAATTGATACCGCGATCATTGCAGGAATTCAAGGCGCCAAACGGACATCGTCATTGATACCACTTTGTCACCCATTGGCATTGAGCGGAATCGACATCACTATACTTCCAACGCCTAAAGGGTTTACTATTAGATGCGAAGTTCGCACCACTGGCACCACTGGCGTAGAAATGGAAGCATTGACCGGCGTAAGTACAGCGGCTTTGACCTTGTACGATATGTGCAAAGCTTTGTCCCATGAAATGGAGATCGGGGCCATTCGACTAGAATCAAAAACCGGCGGCAAATCTGACTTCAATCGCTAATATGGGGCAGCACGGCAAGATCAACAAACTGCAATTGGGTCAGCATGGTTTACATGAAATCGCCATCTATGGAGCTACGTGTTCTTTTGTCCGATCCTTCACCGAAGGCATGCGTGATAAATGTCCAGAAATGGCGATAATGTATGTAGATGAATCGCACGATAGCGACATCCAACCAGGTCTTGAAACATGGACCAAACAAGGCGAAGGGGCTCGATTATCGCACAATAGCCCTGTCAATGCATTGCGTCAAACGATGTTGCGCCAAGCAGGATTGGTCGTCGTCAATGGAAATCATTTTAGCGCCAAAAATCAAATCATACTGTACCATCCCGAAAAAGAAGCGGGAATGCAGAAAAGAAAATCACAATTGACAAGCGTACTTGGTTTTGTCGGGCCACGGGCAGACTACAATCGACTTTTGGCCGAGGGATTTGACTTCACCCAATGCACCTATTTCGAAAGCATTGACGACGAAAACTTTGTTCAATGGTGGCGTAATTTAATCCCGGTGCCAATTATTCGTCCATTGGTTCTGACTGGCGGCAAAAGCACTCGGATGGGACAAGATAAGAGCCTGATGGTATTCAATGGAAAACCACAATATCGCAGAGTATATGAACTTTTTGATACCCTGCGTTTAACGCCCTATTTATCGTGTCGCACTGAACAAGCGTCGCACTACCAATGGCCTCACGAACACATCATCACAGATCGCGTTTTGGACATTGGACCATTGGCAGCCCTGATCAGTGCATGGATGTACGATCCCGAATCTGCATTACTTACAGTGGCATGTGACATGCCGCATCTTGGTCACGAAAGCATCCAACACCTTTTGGATGAAAGACGCCTTGATGCCATTGCAACGACGCTATGCGTCGATAGTGATGGTCAACCCGAACCAATGGCAACCATTTGGGAACCCCGTGCCTATCCCATCATCATGCAAGCCATCAGCGCTGGTACCACATGCCCGCGTAGAATACTGATGAACCATAACACACATCGTGTCATATCTAAGAATCCCGAGCAACTCACCAATGTCAATACACCTGAGGAATGGAAACAGTTGTGAAATACATAATAGGTATCTCAATATTCCTACTGGCAGGTTGCAAAAAAGATCAATTCGAAATTTGGCCCGCAAAAAAAATTCAACTGCCAAAAGAAGTACGCATCAATGCCATTCATGTTTCACCAGACGGGACAGTGCGTGCAGGAGGCGGCATTCGTGGCAAGGAAGCATGGCTTTTTACCTCGCACGATGCAGGTCAGGATTGGAATGCGCAATTCATATCCAATCGATCAAGCCTCTATTGTATTGACTTTATCAATGACACGCTCGGCTGGTTAGGCGGAGATACACTTCATTTATGGAGAACAACAGATGGTTCGAATTGGAATTTCTTTTGGTTATCAGATCAAGTTCCAACCCATGAATCCGATCGACCAGCGGTTCGCCAAATCAGCCATCGAGGAGCAAACCAACTTTGCTTTGCGGCTGGTGACCTTTACTATCACGGTGCCTCTTTCACGAGTGACGACTCGGGCGAAAACTGGCATTTTGCAGTAGCCGACAACGCCGTTTATCAGGCCTCCTTCTATGGTTCTAAGCCACAGACCTTTGGTTATGGCACAGCTATGCACTATGTCAACGACCAATGGCAAACCCTGCGTGCACCAGCGGACCATCTGGTGAGTGTGCTGCCTTTGGACGACCAAACAGCCATAGCTGCTTCTGTCCTTGGGCATATCTATCGATTGAACACGACCGGAGTGACCGAAGAAAAAATAGC
>JBDKJN010000041.1:0-7677 GCA_039796595.1 Bacteroidota bacterium | reverse complement strand
CAATGGTGTGCCACAGATTGCGCTGGTAATATGACCTGCCATGTGCAAACGATTGTACGCCAAACAGCACCTGCAACTGGACCACAATTACAAGTAATCAATAGCGATCGCCATCATTTGAACGTTCAGTTATTAGCCTCTGCAGAAGGCCGCTGGAACCTTGAGGTTTACGATGCTGCCGGTCGTAAGATCACAGATTTATTTACACAAGAAATGAGTCAAGGCCAAACGCATTCTTTTGTACTAGATTGCAACGGCTTCAAGGATACTATCTATCTTTTTAGATGGTCAAATGGCAGCGAGCAAGTGATTCAAAAAGTTGTAATGATGAAATAATATGTGAAGTTCATTATGATTCCTTTCAGAAGATGGAAGGATGAAATGATATATTGATATACTTAAAAGGGTGATGTGAGAACATCACCTTTTTTTATTTCAACTTCATAAAAAAACAAAGAGGTTACTGGCGGGTAAAAAAGGATGGATGTACTTGGGTTCGGACAATTCATGGATCTAATGAATCCATAGGCAGGTAGGCACCAACTCGTTGTACCTTTGTAACATGAAAAAGTCTGAAGATGCTGCCAATCAAATGGGAACCACCCATCCGCGTAACAAATACCAAGGAAGGTATGATTGGTCTGAGCTGCAGCGTATTCGGCCAGAATTAGGTCAATGGATCATTCAGCACGAAAAGGCTGGTGAAACATTGAAATTTTCAGAACCAGGAGCTGTAATCGAATTAAACAAAGCATTGATCCAACAGTATTATGGAATTCAGCATTGGGACTTAGCCGAAGGGTATTTGTGTCCGCCAATCCCAGGACGTGCGGACTATATACACCATGTTGCGGATCTATTGGCTGAAGGTATGTCTGTTCCAACTGGCCCAACGATCAAGTGTTTGGATGTGGGTATCGGAGCCTCTGCTATTTATCCCATCATCGGACATAGCGAATACCAATGGTCATGGATAGGCTCAGATATCGATGAAAAGGCAATGCGATCTTCTGGATCTATTTTGGAAAAAAATGAATTGTCAAATACTATACGCTTGCGATTGCAGGATCGAAAGGATTTGATTTTCTACGGGGTCATTCGCAAAAATGATTTATTCGATGCTGTGGTTTGCAACCCTCCTTTTCATAGTTCAATGAAGGAAGCCCTGGCGGGAACTCAACGCAAGGTGATGAACTTGAGTGGAACTCGGGACATCAAGCAAAATTTTGAGGGCAAAGAGCATGAACTGGTGACTCCCGGCGGAGAGAAACAGTTTATTCATCGGTTTATGCAAGAGAGCAGAAGATATTATCGGCAGGTATTATGGTTTACAGTTTTGGTATCGAAAGAAGATCATTTGCGATACCTCACCGCCAAGTTAAAATCAATGAATCCAATAGAAATGCGCACCATAGAAATGTCGCAAGGCAATAAAAAAACACGCATCTTAGCTTGGACCTATCAAACGGTTCAAGAGCGCAGCGATTGGCAATGGCGCAAGCAAATGGCGTCGACTGAGGAATAACGGATACTAAATTCCAAGTAGGGTCAATACTGCAAGAAAGGCCATACAAACGAGCATTAGCCAAATCGTGAGTTTCCCCATCCATTTGAACCATGCACTAAAGGGTATTCCTGCAAGTGAAAGTACGCCCATGGTAACTGCACTTGTTGGGATGATCAAATCAAATAAACCTGCCGCGAGCTGAAAGGCCATCACAGATCCTTGTCGTGAAACACCGATCAGATCTGCCAATGGTACCATGATAGGCATCGTTATGGCTGCTTGTCCTGATCCCGAAGGGATAAAGAAATTTATTGCTCCCTGTACCAAAAACATAATTTGAATACTCATCCAGGCAGGAAGGCCTTGGACACTTTCGCTCAAAGCGAAAAGAATGGTGTCAATGATTTGGCCGTCTCTAGCGAGGATCAATACACCTCGCGAAAGAGCAATGATTATAGCAGCACCAACCATACCGCGCGCTCCATGGACAAAGTCATCAACGATTTGTCGAGATGGAGAGCGTTTGAGCAAGGCGGTGAGCAGCCCCATGATCAGAAAGATGGCCCCAATTTGAGGTATGTCCCAGTCCCACAATTTCGCACCAATAGGAATTACGACTAGAGTAAGTACAAACAGTGCTACTATACTTTGATTGATGCGGTCAAATGGGGTTTCCTCAATAGATGCAGGTGTTTTCTTATCATATACTTCCCATGAAACACCGGATCCAGTTTGTAATTGTATGGCATATCTTAATGTATAGCCGATAACAACAATCATCAAAAGAACACAGGCGACAAGTCGCATTCCGACTTCGCTAGGGAATTCCAATTCGGCTATTTGGAGTGCTATGCCTACACCAAATGGGTTGTACGCGGCGGCAGCTCCACCAATTCCACTGCTCACAAAAG
Source organism: Bacteroidota bacterium (assembly GCA_039796595.1). Classification (GTDB taxonomy): domain Bacteria; phylum Bacteroidota; class Bacteroidia; order Flavobacteriales_D; family Sanyastnellaceae; genus CANHSF01. The sequence continues at coordinate 5,259 of JBDKJN010000041.1, read as the reverse complement.
GTATTGCAACCCCCACGATGGGATCAAATCCCATGGATCGCGCCATGGGAAGTGTAATCAGAATAAACACCAATGACTCCTCGCTCATTCCAAAAGTAAATCCGCACAATCCAAAGAGCAACATAAGCCCTGTGCACACTGCCAGTCTTGAACGCTTTCGTTGACCTGCCCATTTGAGCAATCGACGTAAGCCGGCATCAATTGCGCCAGTGGCCATGACCAGCCCAAATGCACCTCCGACTAAAAAAACAAATCCTATTATGCGCGCGGCTTCCGTAAAACCTGTAAAGGGCGCTTGCATCACGTGCCAGGGATTTTGTGGACTGCTTTCGACTGTATGATAGCTACCAGCAACCACTACAGTGCGTTCGAAACGGGTCTCTCGATCAAATGATCCTGCGGGAATTATCCACGATAACACCATCATCAGTATCATGATGAAAAACACAATAACGATGGAATCAGGAATACGCTTCAACATTATTTTTTTCTTCTCAAATATTGGAAAATCTTGGACAGAGGTTTCCAGGTCAGGGTGTACCATGAAGGTTTTAGATCGTTCATGCGCCATGCAACACGATCTTCCATATTCGCTTTGAGTCGATTGCGCAATGTGACATTGCTTTGACCACCAGTGCGCATTTTGGTTACAACCTCTGGGAGGTAAGATACATACACACGGTGCTTATGAATATACCGCAACATCAGTTCGTAATCTGCAGCAGAGCGAAGCGCAGTGTTATAGAGACCAAATGTCTCGTATTTTTCTTTGGTCAAAAAGAATGTAGGATGAGGAGGCATCCATCCACGCAAGAATAGTCCCGGTTTATACTCACCTGCCACCCACGTGCGAATGATACGATTCGTTTCTTCTCGGTTGACATACACTAAATCTGCATACAAAGCATCGCATTTTTTTTCTTGAAACCTGGATGCTACCCGTGACAAAACTTTATTATGTGCATAGAAATCGTCGCTGTTTAATATGCCTATGACTTGTCCGGTTGCAGCACGAATTCCCTTATTCATTGCATCATAGATGCCTTCGTCTTTTTCTGATATGACCTTAGCTATACCATCTTTATATCGATCAACAATGCTTAGGGTTTGGTCTTTGGAACCACCATCAACGATGATGTATTCAACATGCGGGTAGTCTTGATCAATCACCGAACGAATGGTGTCCTCAATGGTCTCAGCACTGTTATACGCGATAGTGATTACAGATATCTTCAGCATAAGGTTTTTAGAATATGTCGCGTTTACGTATGGGTTGTGCAGGAACACCACTGTAAATGGTGTAGGGGTCTAAATTTTTCTGAGCTACAGAACCAACACTCAAAACGGCATGTGAACCACAGTGAACGGACGGACATACAACAGATTGGGCTCCTATCCAGACACCATTCTCAAGGGTTATTGGACCTACGATCAAATCAAATGTATGTTTTTTATAGTTGTGATTGCCACATAACAGCATTGCTCCTTGGGAAAGACAACAATGCGCACCAATGTCAACCTGACCAAGGTTGTCGATCCAAACATTTTCTCCAATCCAGGTATGATCTCCTACAGTCAGAAACCAGGGATATTTAATGCGCACATGAGGTTTAATCACGACGCCTTGACCGATATGTGCGCCAAACAATCGCAACAAGAAGCGTTTGAATGAAGAAACTGGGAATGCGGATTTAAAGAAAACACACTCTGTTAGATACCAGATCACACGCTTCAGAGCGGAACCCGGACGATAGTCGGGATTGCTAAAGAGGTCAAGCCTTGTGGTCGGAGATTGCATAGTAGATGCAATAATAACCAAAAAATGCCAGCCAATACAGCGAAGAACGCTCTGGAGGTGACATTCGCTCAATCACAAGTCGTAACTTTTTAGAGATTTGAACTTTTAAGAGCGCTCGACCGTGAAAATATTGACTTACCAGACTCCCATGTTTATTGGACGATGAAATTTTTGATTTGTATAATTTAGTTGGAATCTTCACGGATTTATCGATAAAGCAATGCGATTTCTGCACTTCCCTAGTGTATGTTTGCAGGGCTAGGGCAAAAAGTCTTAGCCAAACATGCCATTAGTCATTCATGTCGATTGAGGTCAATAAAATATCCAAAAAATATGGCAGCCAGTTAGCTGTCAACAACATGTCGTTTGCTATCGGTAAAGGCGAAGTAGTTGGCTTTTTGGGGCCGAATGGTGCAGGCAAAAGCACCATGATGAAAATCATTACCTGTTATTTGCCTCCGACGAGTGGTGATGCCAAAGTTTGCGGTTTCGATGTCATGCATCAAGGCATTGAGGCGCGCAAAAGAATCGGCTATTTGCCTGAGCATAATCCATTATATACCGACATGTATGTGCGAGAGTATCTGGCATTTATTGCCGATATCTATAAGCTCAAAGGACGCAATGAAAAGGTCAAAGGAGCAATTGATCAGGTGGGTCTGGAAGTGGAGTCGCACAAAAAAATAGGTGCATTATCCAAAGGATATCGCCAACGTGTTGGATTGGCAGCGGCAATAATTCACGATCCAGAAGTATTGATTTTGGATGAGCCTACAAGCGGATTGGACCCAAACCAGTTGGTGGATATCCGAGATTTGATCATCACCTTAGGGAAGGAGAAAACTGTAATGTTGTCAACACACATTATGCAAGAAGTAGAAGCCATCTGTGGGCGAACAATCATCATCAATAAAGGTGAAGTGATGGCCGATGAGGCAACCTCGAATTTGAGGCAACTAGCCGGAGGCGAGTCGTATGAGTTGACGGTCGAGTTCAGTGGTGCGATGGAAGCAGACGTTGTTAAGCGCATTAAAGGCGTTGTTGGTGCCCATAACGTTGCCAACCGTCAATGGGTGATTCGCGTAGCAGGTTCTCATGATGTGCGCAAGGAAATAGCGGAATTGGCGATGTCAAAAGGCCTTGTCATTTTGACCATGACTCGAAATGAAGTCAGATTGGAAGAGATTTTTAAAACATTAACTGCAGTTTCTAAATCATGATGAGCATGACAGAACAGTCCGAAGACAGCGCCAAAAGACCACGCGTGGCCTTGATTGTTGCTATGGGGCAAAATCGCGAAATTGGCTGTAACAATGATTTGATGTGGCATTTGCGCACGGATATGTTGTTTTTCCGCGACACTACCATGGGTTATTTTGTGATCATGGGCCGAAAAAATTTTGATAGCATTCCTCCCAAATACAAACCACTGCATGGCCGAGTCAATGTTATAATCTCGCGCAATCCAGATTTTATGTACGAAGAATGTTACACTTGTTCTTCGCTAGATGAAGCATTAGAAATTGCCGCAAGCAATGGCGAGGAGAAAGTTTTTGTAATCGGTGGAGGCCAAATCTATACGATGGCAATGGAGGCGGGTTATGTAGATGAAATGTACATAACTCACGTGGACGCCGCATTTCCTCATGCTGATGTGTTTTTTCCGGAATTCAATTCGAACGAATGGCACAGAAATAGCATTATGTCAGCGAAGGCTGATATCCAAAATGAGTTTAATTTTGAGATATTCCACTACACCAAGGCGAGCGATATGAAAGAAGAATAATTTGTTTGGAAAGCGATTAAACCTTTTGATCTCAAAGCACTCCAAACAGAAAATCACATAAAATCAATCAAATGAAGAACAAATCTCTTTTACATTTTGCCTTATGGATGGCAATTTGTGCATGTACTACCATGATGGTTTCTTGTCGCAGAGATCGTAACAAGAACGATAACTCTGCTGTGGACAACAGCAATGCGGAGAACTTATTTTCCGATATGTTTAAGGTAGTTGATGATGTATCGGCTCAACAGGAAGGAATTCGCGAAGACAACATTGGATGCATTGATACCATAATCGTCGATACTACAGCTTGGCCTCGCACCATTTTGATAGACTTTGGACAAGATCAATGTGTGGGCGAAGATGGACGTATCCGCAATGGTCAGATTATGGTGTCATTTACAGGGAGATATCGTGACGAAGGCACCGTGATTACTGTAACTCCTCAAAACTACAAAGTCAATGGCTACGAGCTGGAAGGGACCAAGGTGATCACCAATTTGGGTACCAATAGTCAAGGATTTTTACACTATAGTATAGCTGTTGATGGCTCAATTACTGCTCCAGGAAACATCTGGACCACCAGTTGGACCAGTAGCCGTGTTCGTACATGGGTAGCAGGATCTTCTACACTTACGCCTTGGGACGATGCTTATGAAATCACGGGTAGCGCTTCTGGTATCAATCGCAATGGCATTGCCTATAGCATGAGCATTACAACACCTTTGCGTGCAGAAATCATCTGCCCATGGTTGGTGAGCGGTGTGATAACCATAACTCCAGAGGAAAATGAGGCTCGCGTGGTGGATTTCGGTTCTGGAGATTGCAACAACGGTTTCACCGTGACGGTTGGCGACGAGGTGTATACCTTCGGTTCTGGCGACTAAGCAAGGAATATCCAAGCATTTTTGATAGAGCGCTTTGCAAATATCCAATTCGAGCTTACATTTGCTCCCGATTTGGTCAAAAGTTGAGCGCCAAATCGAAATTGCGCCTATAGCTCAGCTGGTTAGAGCACCTGACTCATAATCAGGTGGTCCCTGGTTCGAGCCCAGGTGGGCGCACAGAAAATGAGAAGGCATCCCGTTGGATGCCTTCTTTGTTTTCTTGTAATGTGTACATGCTATTAATTAAAGGCAGTTGCAAATGTTCCCTGCAAAGTACCTACGCCGCTATCCTTAATTAAAACTTAAGTGAAGTAGGGCCTTTTATTTTCTAAATATCTTTGTAGCTCCAAATAATTTTATATGAAACATTTGTTTTTATTGGTGATTGCACTTCTTGGTTGCATCCGTTCTAACGCTCAAACCGATAAGGAGGCGAGCCAGTATTTCTCTACACCTGCTATTCAGTTCGAGGAACAGACCATTACCATAAATAATGGGGCTCAACCAGCTCTAAAAGTGGTCATCACAGGTAATGAAGACCATTATGGCAAACATTTGAAACAGTGGTTTGAAAAGTCTTTTGGATTGGAGGGCAAACGGGGCAATGGCATGATAGTATTGCCTGGAGCCGTAATTACTGCATGGTCGATGGATTCACTTAACGTTATGTATCGAATAGAAAAGGACGCCGACAAGTGTGCATTGTTTCTTTTGGCAGCGAAAAAGAATATCTATTTAAATCAAAAGGATCACCCCGCAGAAATCAATGCCATTCAGCAGTCTCTGAA
>JBDKJN010000040.1:0-6293 GCA_039796595.1 Bacteroidota bacterium | reverse complement strand
CCAATGGTTCGAATTGGATGAGCAATGCCCAAAACGGAAATTATTTAATACACTTTACAGGCACCGAGTACAGCATTGAACATGTTGTGGATGGCGATGTATGGCAGCATACAGGGAGTAGTCAATTGAGTGGAACGGTCGAATCTTTGCCTGGAGTTATTTATTTCGGCATCACCCCCATTGGCGAGGTGGCGCGTTCATCAGTAAGTGCGAGTTTATCCAATGGAACATGCAATGTTGAGAGTATCCTCTTTTTAAACATTACGAATACAGGTAATGTGTCTTCCGCGTGTGGTGCCACTGTGGAATTGCCATCTCTTTTTACCTATTTATTTGCAACCTCAAATCCTCAAATTGTTGGTAATATGTATTCATTTGATGTTGGTGTTCTCGGTGTCGGCGAATCAGCTCAAATACAAATTCACTTATCAAATCCGTCAGAGCAAAATTTAGGAAGCGAATATTCTTTTGTGTCAACCCCAACCACGACATACGAGGGTGTTTTAGCAAACCATGAAATGGAAACATTTAATGGTATAGTCACTTGTGCTTATGATCCCAATGACAAAACGGAACTTTCAACCTTATTCACAGATAATATTTATACCTCAGGACAGGAACTCAAATATCTAGTGCGTTTTCAAAATACAGGAAATGCTCCTGCGACCAATATTCATATCGTGGATCACTTGTCGAGTGTTTTGGATTTGTCGACTTTCCAGATGTTGGGTGCTTCGCACGATTATTATTATTCCCTCTCATCTTCTGGTGAGTTGATCGTGTATTTTGATAATATCATGCTTCCTGATAGTTTTAACAATGAGCCTTTCAGTCATGGCTTTTTTCAATACAGCATTCATCCGTACCCAACAGCAACACCACAAACGGTTTTGAATACGGCTTATATTTATTTTGATGAAAATCCACCTGTCATTACCAACACGACCGTCAATCAGTGGGGGACAATTGCAGTGGAAGAAACGGGGCTACCGAACGCTTTTGTAAACGTTTATCCGAACCCCAACCGAGGTGTATTCAACATTCAAACATCGTCTTATGGTGATTGGACAGTGGACATATTTGATCTGCAAGGTAAACGGGTTGTGCAAGAACGGTTTGATGACGACTTTCATCAAATTCAAACGACTCTGCCGCAGGGATTGTACATCGCTAGAATAAGTGATAGGAATTCAGGCCAGCTGTTCTCAACCCGCATCATGTGTGAAGGCGAGTAAAATGTACTGTTTTATTGGAGGGTGATTGGATTGACATGGGCGGAATTCGGCGTTTAACACCTTTTGACAACCCTTAACACTCAGTTCGCTCAATGGTTATGTACTTTCGTGGTGTAGTCCAACACAATACCATTGATAATGAAAAAGTTCGTCGCCTATTCACTGACGTTTGCGTTGATCGCAGTCATCGGAATCTCACAATCATGGGCCCAGGGCAAAGCCAAGGTATTCATCAAAAAGAATATCAACGGAAAAGTCGAAGAGGAAACTCGGGAAATTGAATTGAATGGAACGGAAGATATCGATACGATACTCCAGCAATTGGGTGTGGTAGATGATATCGGCCAATTGAAACCTGGGCAGGAGTTCGAAATCAAAATTGATAAATCAACTCCGGAGGGTGGTCAGGAAAATTTTAAACTCTTCTTTGCGCCAGATGCACAAAGGGGTAATTGGGGAAACCCACCTGCATCCTCGGCTGCTGAACAAGCTTTTTTGGGCGTCATGTTGCTGGATGAGGACATGGAACAATCGGGTGAAAAAGGGGTATGGGTATCGAATGTGGTAGAAGGTAGCCCTGCACAAGAAAAAGGCCTCGCTACTGGCGATAAGCTGCTTTCAATCGACGGAAAGGAGGTGCAGTCTTCTAAAGAGGTTATTGATGTGGTTCGGTCAAAAAAGCCAGGTGATAAAATTGAAGTCAAATACAGCCGAGCAGGCAAAACGAAAAAATTGAAGGTGGAATTAGGCGCCAAACCCGCAGAGTCATGGAATGGTTTTCCAGGGCAATCTGGACCACATATGCGCATGGCACCTATGCCAGAGATGCCGGAGATGCCAGAGATGCCGGAGATGCCGGAAATGCCGGGCATGCCAAGCGAGGCCTTTGGCGATTATCAGTTTTATTTTGATGGCGACTCGATCACCATTTTTTGCCCGGATAAGCCCAATTGCATTTGTCCAAGTGATAGTATGCGTATTTGTCAGCCATTCAATTGGCTCGACGAAGGAATGCAAATTGAAGAACGTGCGTATTTGGGAGTATCTCCCAACTGGAAGGAGACTACGAAGGGAGTTGGAATCCTTGTGGATCCAGCAACGGCGGCGGATAGAATGGGCCTCTTGAGCGATGACGTCATTCTATCTGTCGATGGACAACCGGTCAATTCGTTTGAAGAATTAGCTGACTTAATCGCATCTAAACAACCCGAACAAAACGTTACGGTTGAAATCTTGCGTAACGATCGCACTATGCAAGTACAAGGCAAATTGGGCCAACGAACAATTAGTCACATGGAAGATTTTCGCATATTCCATGATTTCAAAGGTCAGGACGAGGAAGGCTTGTACAATTACGAATTCGAATTCGATATGGACAAGGAGGATTTGGAACAACACATGGAAGAAATGTTGCGTGAGCTAGATATCCGTCAATCTGAAATCGATATGGAGCGTCAAGATATCATGGAAGAACTGGAGCGTCTTCGTCAGCCGGATGAGGAAATGACGATTTCAATTCGAATCGCAGAAATTTCAGAAGATGAAATGTCATCCGTCAATTCCAAAGCGAGCCCAAAACTTAAGGTCACCAACGACTTGGCTATAGAACAGATTTCGTTTTACCCCAATCCAAACAATGGTGTATTAAACTTGAGTTTCACCACAGCGGTGCAATCTCCGGTTCAAATACATATTTATGATAGCCGTGGAAATTTAGTTTACACAGAGGAGATCAACCAGTTCTCAGGCTCCTATAAGAATCAAATTGATATTTCTGGCCAGCCTGTAGGGAACTATTTCTTGCAGATTGTACAGGGTCAAGAAACCTATTCGAAAAAAATCACTAAGGGGCAATAGCCCGAACAATATGTGCGCAAGCACCTCCCACTGTGCAGTTGATTAGTGCATAGTTTTTTGGTTATTGAAAAGCAAAAGGCGCCTCTTTGGGCGCCTTTTGATTATTGCTTGCTAAGGCTGATTGCCTGAGTGTTTTAGCTGAGCAAAGCGTTGTTATTTTTTGTCTTCAGCAATTTTATTCATGGCCATCATGCGACGCATAGTTGCTTCCATTCCGTCTGGAGAACCGTCAAGGAAAATCACATTTCCTTTGCCATATTCTGCAAAGTTTTTAATGGCTTCCGTCCACATGCTGAACATAATCACGGATGTGTCAAGATTGGCTTGTTGCAATTCTTTGGCGGCATTCTGCATACCACGTGCAACTTCCTCTCTGAACAATGCCACACCTTGTCCGCGCATTTGGGCAGCCTCACGCTCGGCATTTGCCGCAATTTTGATTGCATTACCATCTGCCTCAGCCGCCTTGGTTTTGGTGATCAAAAGGGCTTGACCTTCGTTTTCAGCTGCTGCCTTGAGGTTGTTCGAAGCCACTACTTGTGCCATGGATTTCAAAATCGCTTCATCAAAGGTGATATCGTTGATCTGCAAGTCTTGTAAATGATAGCCCCATTCTTCGAGAGCAGTATCAATTTGATCTTTTACATGCTCCACAATTTCACGACGCAACGATAGCACTTCCGCCTGCTTTTTGGTTGCTACAAAGGAACGAATCGATCCTTCGATGGTGCGAATCAAAGCCTGCATTAAGTTTCTTTCGTCTATGAATTTAAAAGCCACGCGTTTGATGGTTTCCTCTTCTTCATTGATCACAGAAAACAGCAACATGCTTTTGAAATAAACATTCGCCTGGTCGCTTGTAACAGCCTGGAACTCCATCTCTACTGAGCGATTTTGCGACGAGATACGCTTAAATACCTGTTCGATAAAGGGAATCCGCAGGTTGAGTCCTGGCGACATCGTTCGACGGTATTTACCAAAGACTGTGATTACGGCGATTGTTCCTTGTTGTACGACAACAAATGACGCAAATAGCAATAAGATGCTAATCACGAACAGAAATAAAAAAATAGGTGTCATGATATATAATTTAATTTCTACCAAAGATAGAAGTGGCGTTGACGAGTTTATTATCCTGTCATCCGATTTTTTTGCCGCTTCCAAACGATTGCTTTACCACTTGTGGAATCTGTATTAGCTGTATGTAATTTGGCATAGGCCTTTGCGCAAAAAAAAACTGCATCACGTGGATGCAGTTTTAGTTACATATTGTTCCTCTTGATGTTACTCAAGCTGGAGAATCAATAATAAATATTGCGGCGAACCTTGGCTACGTATTTGGCCAAACGGATCACTTGTTTCGTATAACCAAACTCATTGTCGTACCATACATAAAGTACAACGCCTTTGCCGTCTGGTGATACAATTGTTGCCTGCGAATCGAATACACTGCAACAGTCGTTTCCTACGATGTCGCTACTTACCAATTCCTCACTCACGCTATAATAGATCTGGTTGACCAAATCACCATTCAAAGCGTTTTTGCGAACGATGGCATTGATCTCCTCTACAGAAGTATTTTTATTTACATAAGCATGAATGATGGCCAAACTACCATTTGGAGTTGGGACACGAACCGCATTGGCGGTCAATTTGTCTTTTAGTTCAGGAATAACCTTGGTTACTGCTTTGCCTGCTCCAGTTTCGGTGATGACCATGTTAACCGCTGCGCTGCGTCCACGACGGCTCTTTTTATGCATGTTGTCCAACAAGTTTTGGTCATTGGTGTATGCATGAACGGTTTCAATATGCCCCTTATCAATTCCTAGCGCGTCATGAACACTCTTTAAGATTGGACAAATGGCGTTGGTTGTGCAACTTGCTGCTGAGAAGATGGTCTCATTCTCGATGTCCAAATCGCGATGATTGATGCCGTAAACAATGTTGGGGACTTCTTTGCCTGGAGCGGTCAATATCACCTTAGTGATGCCTTTGGCTTTCAAGTGAATTCCCAAAGCAGTGCGATCTTTGAATACGCCTGTATTGTCGATCAAAAGTGCATTATCAATTCCATATTGGGTATAATCAATTGCTCCCGGATCTTTAGCACCAATCATATGAATGCGTTGGCCATTCACCAACAAACACTTGTTTTCATAGTCGATATCCACAGTGCCTTTGAAACGTCCGTGTACACTGTCATTTTCAAAAAGAGCAGCGCGTTTTTTCAAGGACAAATCGTCGTCTTCTCGGGTTACAATCGCACGAATGCGCAATTGTTGACCTTTGCCGGCTTGTTTCACCAATTCCCGTGCGGCAAGACGACCAATACGGCCAAAACCAAACAAAACCACATCGCGAGGCTCGATGTCAGAACCTGATTCGGACATGAAGTTTTTGAGTTTTTCACCCAAAAATTCTTGCTGGTTTTTAAAATGGTCACGTTCTGCGAGCCATTCACTGGCCAATTTGCCAATATCTATTTTTGCTGGAGCCAATTCCATCGCGTACAATTCACGCGCGAGATCTGCTGTGTCGAAGATGCTGATGGGTTTACCAACCACCTCGCCAGCGTATTTATGCAAACGGATTACTTCAGTAGCGTTGATATCTACCAAATGATTGCGGAACAATACCAATTCGATGCTTTTGTCGAAAAGGAGTTTTCCGACGCTGTTGAGCAAGTCAAGAGCGGCTTTTTCTTGATTGACATAGACCTTCAGTTCATTGCTGTAAGTGTCTTGAATCATAGAGGATGATGACATGTGTTAAAAATTTAATGAGACTTTTGGGATGATCGAAATATACATTGATTTCGTCGGTGCAAAGGTATGAGATTCTTAACCAAATGGATAAATCTATTCACAGGTAATATGACAAGGGTTAAATAGAAATCGGATAAACGGTTTAGCTCCCATTTGTACAATTCGCAACGGATGTATGAATATTCAACGAGAGCTATTGGTCATAAATGCGATAATGTTTACTTCTTCAAAAGAGGTGACAGAGTCCACAGAGCCTACTTTAGTCTGTTTCGTTATGCATCCCTTAGGCGTTCAGATCAGTTGTTTGAGATCCCTCTCTACGATCGGGATGACTCGATTTTGCTAGATTGTACGGCTTGGCCTAGATGATTCTCTACGATAGGTATTCATCCTGGCCAAGCTATTCATAAGACTTGTCGATTGTCTTCCCGAACCT
>JBDKJN010000039.1:0-21595 GCA_039796595.1 Bacteroidota bacterium | reverse complement strand
TCCCGATATCCTGAAAAAATTGGATCAACGAACAAAGAGGATCGAATAATCGTTGATCGAATACAAAAAGACTAATTCAGGTTTCAATCGGCAGAGATCTATTGATGAAATAGTTTTATTTACATAAACCCTAATTCCAATTGCGCCTCCTCACTCATCATGCTCTTGTCCCACGACGGATCCCAAGTGATTTCGACTTTAGAACCGGTTACTCCTTCTACACTTGCAACTTTGGCTTCCACATCGGGTGGAAGTGTTTCGGCTACAGGACAAGACGGCGAGGTTAAAGTCATTAGGATAGTTACAAAGGCAGCATCATCAATGCCGATGTTGTAGATCAATCCCAACTCATAAATATCCACAGGGATCTCTGGATCATAAATCGTCTTCAATACCGCGATCACGCGCTCCTCCATATTATTTCTTTCTTCGATCGTCATACGGTTTATGAAGTTTGTTTGAGTTGAAATGCTAATGCGTAATTTTTGATTTGTTGAATCATGCCCGCCAATCCATTGCTGCGCGTGGGTGACAAATGTTCGTGTAATCCGATGTCCTTGACAAAATGCAAATCTGCTTGAAGAATATCCTGTGGCTGTTCACCGTCGAATACGCGAACGACGAGAGCAACTAGTCCTTTTGTGATGATGGCGTCGCTGTCTGCTGTAAAGTGTAAACAACCAGTGCTATCGTCTTTAGCGTCCAACCAAACCTTGCTTTGACACCCTTTGATCAATAGATCATCGTTTTTCAAAGCATTGTCCAACAATGGCAATTCTTTGCCCAACTCAATAATGTATTCGTACTTCTGCATCCAATCGCTGAACATACTGAATTCGTCAATGATCTCCTGTTGTCGTATTTCAATGGTATTGGACATATTATTTCAACATGCTAATGGCTTTGTTTAAAGCCTTGATGAAAATTTCTATTTCTTGTTCGGTGTTGTACAATGCCAGTGATGCACGCACTGTTCCTGGCACTTGAAGTCGCGACCAGAGCGGCTCTGTGCAATGGTGACCCGTACGTACTGCTACTCCTTGTTTGTCCAACAATGTGCCTAAATCGTAAGGATGAATACCTTCAATGTTAAATGAGAAGATAGGTACTTTGAATATGGTGTCGCCGTAAATATGAATGTCGGGAATGTTGTGTAGGGCATCGTTCATCGCAGCGCGAAGTTGCTCTTCGCGTGCATGCAAAGTGGTCATATCCGTTTCTTGCATAAACTGCAACGCAGCATACATAGCAATGACTCCTGCGATGTGCGGCGTGCCCGCTTCGAATTTGTGTGGGATAACGTTGTAGGTGGTTTTCTCAAACGTTACGGTTTTGATCATTTCACCTCCGCCTTTATAAGGAGGCATAGCATCGAGCAATGAGCGTTTGCCATAAAGTACACCAACACCTGTTGGACCATACATTTTATGTGCACTGAATGCATAGAAGTCACAGTCCAATGCTTGCACATCGACGCGGAAATGACCAATGGCCTGCGCTCCGTCAATCAATACGTGTGCACCAACAGATCGGGCCGCTGCTATAACTTGTTCAATCGGCTGAATCGTTCCAAGTGCATTTGAAATGTGTTGCACCGCTACCATTTTGGTCTTCGACGTGATGATGGTCGAAAGTGCAGCAAGATCCCAAATTCCGTTGTCATCAACTGGAATCACCTTTATGGCCGCTCCGCTTCGCTCCGCGGCCATCTGCCAAGGAACAATATTGCTGTGATGCTCGGTGGTTGATAATACAATCTCATCGCCTGCTTGCAAGAATCGCTGACTCCAACTAAATGCAACAAGATTGATCGATTCAGTGGTGCCTGATGTAAAGATGATTTCAGCAGGCTCAGCTGCATTCAACCATTCCGCTGTTCTTATACGCGTGCGCTCAAATTGATCGGTCGCGAGATTCGCCAGATAATGTGCGCCGCGGTGAATATTGGAATTGTGAAATTGGTAGTAGTTGTTGATGGACTCAATCAACTCCAGTGGCTTTTGTGTTGTAGCAGCATTGTCAAAATACACCAAGGGATGTCCATTGGCCTGACTGTTCAACAATGGAATTTGCCTCCTCAATTTCTGTGGATCAAAAGACGTTATAGTGCTGGAGTTGTCCATTTGTGATTGTATCAGATATACAATAATCCTTCTTCTTCAAATCGGTTGGTAACGTGCTCGCGTACTGCTGTATTTTCAACATGCGCCAATACATCATTGATGAATGCCGTGGTCAAAAGTTTGCGTGCGCCTTCGTAACTCAATCCACGTGATTGCAAATAGAACAATGCTTCTTCATCCATTTGGCCCGTTGTGGTACCATGGCTGCAACGAACATCGTCAGCATAAATCTCCAACTCTGGTTTGGTATTCATTTGGGCTTGTTCGCTCAAAAGAATATTGGCGTTGTTCTGATAGGCATTGGTTTTTTGCGCATCCAAATGAACATAGACTTTGCCGTTGAATACACCTGTTGAACTGTCGTCCAACAATCCTTTGTATAGTTCGTGGCTGTTACAATGTGGAAAGCGGTGGTCCAATTTGGTGTGGTTATCTACGAGTTGATTTCGACGTGGTAAGTAGCAACCGTTCAGTGATGCCTCAATATTGCTGCCGTCCAATGAAATAGCCAATTGATTACGTGTCCATCCGCCATCTACTGTGAGGGTGTTGATCGTGAATTGAGCTGAGCCAGCAACGGCAACGCGATCATCATTCATCAGGAAATCATGGTCGTGCATGTCTTGGATTTTGTCCCATGAAACATGCGCGTTTTCGCCAACACTAATATTCAGTTGACGATTGCCGAATGATTGTTCGGTTGCATTTGATCCGAACGATTCTACAAAATGAACCTTTGCAAAGGCACCAATGGTGATGTTCAATTGCGGTTGACTCAATACTTTATTCCCGTCGTTGTAGTGGATGATGTGAATGCTTTTTGCAATTTGGGCTTTATCTGCAATGACAATGTTCAAATGCCCTGTGCAATAGGCGCGTTGTAAGGCTTCGAAGGAATGAGTAAACGTTTGAGACGTTTTTACTTCGTCTTCGGTTACCTGAATGTTAGCGTCGACTGGTAATTGACTTTGTGCGTGATCTACACGGCCATTGATCAAAACGATTTGCCATGCATCGAGTGCAGGAATCGACATCGACTGCCAATTGGATTGTGCAGGTGCTTCCAATATGGCCCATTGCTCTTTGGTGATGCGGCCAGTGCGGGTATATTTCCAATCTTCGTCGCGTGTGGTCGGCCAACGCATGGACTCCAAAGCCGCTTTGGCTGAGGCATCCACCTTCACTGCAACAGACCTGTCTGTGTCAACGATAGATAATGTGGTGATGGTTTCTTCCATTGTATTAGGCATGAGCATCTACTTCTTCTTTGATCCAATCGTAACCTCTCTCTTCCAATTCGAGGGCAAGTTCTTTGGTGCCGCTTTTTACAATGCGACCTTTGTACAACACGTGCACGAAATCTGGAACGATATAATCGAGCAATCGTTGGTAGTGTGTAATCACTACGAATGATCGTTCGGGTGAGCGAAGGGCGTTCACTCCGTTGGCTACGATGCGCAAGGCGTCGATGTCCAAACCTGAATCGGTTTCATCCAAAATTCCCAAGGTTGGCTCAAGCATGGCCATTTGGAAGATTTCATTGCGTTTTTTCTCACCACCACTGAAGCCTTCATTTACAGCGCGATTGGCCAATTGTCCGTCGAGTTCAACCAATTTTGATTTCTCATTTACGAGCTTCAAAAATTCTTTGGCAGTCAATGGTTCAAGTCCTAGGTGTTTGCGTTTTTCGGCAACAGCAGCTTTGAGGAAGTTCATGTTGCTTACACCTGGAATTTCTACTGGGTATTGAAACGCCAAGAACAAACCTGAACGTGAGCGAATTTCTGGTGCCATTTCGAGCAAGTCTTGTCCGTTGAACAATACTTCGCCACCTGTGACTTCGTAGTCTTCGCGACCTGCAAGTACACTTGCTAAAGTGCTTTTGCCACTACCATTGGGTCCCATGATGGCATGCACCTCTCCTGGTTTAACCTCCAATGAGAGGCCATTCAAAATTTGTTTGTCTTCGATCTTGGCTTCTAGCCCTTTAATATGTAACATGTCTGTATTTTTCAAAAGTTTATCCTACGCTGCCTTCCAATGAGATGGCCAATAATTTTTGTGCTTCTACTGCAAACTCCATCGGCAGTTTGTTCAGTACCTCTTTAGCATAACCGTTTACAATCATGCTTATCGCTTGTTCTTCATCTAATCCACGTTGTAGGCAGTAGAAGATTTGATCTTCGCCGATTTTCGATGTCGTAGCCTCGTGTTCAACTTTGGCTGTTTTGTTTTTGACTTCGATGTACGGGAAGGTATGAGCTCCGCAACGATCGGTCATCAACAGGGAATCGCATTGCGAAAAATTGCGCGCTTGTTCTGCGCTCTTGTTGATCTGCACCAAACCGCGGTAGCTATTCTGACTCTTACCAGCGCTAATACCTTTGGAAATGATGGTGGATTTTGTGTGACGACCCAAGTGTACCATTTTGGTTCCAGTATCTGCTTGTTGCATATGGTTGGTCACTGCGACGGAATAGAATTCTCCAACACTATGATCACCTTTCAGTATGCAAGAGGGATATTTCCATGTCACCGCACTTCCTGTTTCGACTTGTGTCCAACTGATTTTCGAATGATTACCATCGCACAATCCGCGTTTGGTAACGAAGTTGAACACGCCACCTTTACCGTCTTTATCGCCGGGATACCAGTTTTGCACGGTGCTGTATTTGATTTCAGCATCACCAAGCGCAATCAACTCAACAACTGCTGCGTGCAATTGATTTTCGTCGCGTTGTGGTGCGGTACATCCTTCTAGATAACTCACGTAACTGCCTTCGTCGGCTACTACTAGAGTACGTTCAAATTGACCAGTGCCACCTTCGTTGATACGGAAGTATGTGCTGAGTTCCATTGGGCAACGTACACCTTTTGGAATGTAGCAGAACGATCCATCAGTAAACACTGCTGAATTCAGCGCAGCATAAAAGTTGTCGGTACGTGGTACAACGCTGCCGATATATTTTTTTACCAACTCAGGATGTTCTTTGATGGCTTCGCTGATGGAGCAGAAAATAATGCCCAATTCAGCGAGTTTTTCTTTGAACGATGTGGCAACACTTACGGAGTCCATGACAAAGTCAACTGCGACACCGCTCAGACGTTTTTGTTCTTCCAAACTAATACCGAGTTTGTCCATTGTTTTGCGCAACTCGGGATCCAACTCATCCAATGAATTGAGTTGAGGTTTTTGTTTTGGAGCAGCGTAATAGGAGATCCCTTGAAAGTTCGGTTTTTCATAGTGCACGTGCGCCCAATTGGGTTCAGTCATTTTGCTCCAAATGGCAAATGCCTCCAGGCGCCAATTCAATAGCCACTCTGGTTCGTTCTTCTTCGCCGAAATCAAACGAATCACATCCTCGTTCAATCCAGCGGGTATCTTATCCGACTCAATCGGAGTCACAAACCCGAACTCGTATTCTTTATTGGTTATTTGGTCGATTATTTCGTCGCTCATTGGAGGATGTTAATTGGTTTACGAAGTCCAAAATGGATATGCTTCATGGTTTGAGGTTTGAAGTTATAGGTTGGATTGTGCATGTGCCAAGTTGTATCAAACGTAAAAAGGTTAGAGGTTTGAAGTTATAGGTTAGTTCAAACTGAGTTGAGCGAACTTTTAGTAGGTTTGGAAGTTTTGATTTGATTATATGTTTCGTCTGTTGATACATCTACCTTATGCTTGTGTCTTATTGAATTTTACTCCTCGGTTAGTGGTTTCGTTCAGGTAGTTCATAAATGAAAATATGCGTTTACTCAATGAAACACATTTATCACTGAGGTTGGTAAAATCTTCGTTGGAAATTGAGTTTTGATCGAGCAAGCGATAGAGTTGAGATTTTACTTCGCCACAACTTCCTTTTGCGATGGATAAAAATTGTTTGAACTCTCGGTTACCATTTCGTTCGAACCCTTCGGCTATGTTATCCATAACTGAACCACTTGAACGGATTATTTGGTTGCGAAGACTAAATTCTATTGATGCGTTTGGATGGCTCACAATACGATAGACTTCTTTAGCTAGCACCCTTGAGTCTTGCCAAATCTCTAAGTCTTCGAATGTTTTTATTGTAGCCATGTTTTATTTTTAAGTACTATGCCAACCTCTAACCTCTAACCTCTAACCTCCAACCTCTAACGATTCATATGGAGAAACTCTCCCCACACCCACATGTTCTATTCGCATTGGGGTTTTTGAAAACGAAGCCTTTGCCGTTGAGGCCGCCGGTGTATTCGAGTTCGGTGCCGACGAGATAGAGGAAACTTTTGCGGTCAACGACAACTTTAACACCGTTGTCTTCGAACACCTGGTCGCCTTCTTTCATTTCGGTGTCAAAATCCAATTGATACATCAGTCCGCTACAGCCACCGCCTTGGACGCCAACGCGCACAAATGAACCGGGTGTGTGATTCTCTGACACCATCAAATGCTCTACTTGCTGGCGTGCACTTTCTGAAACTTTGATCATCGTAGTTTGTATTTAGCAGAATATCAGGGAGTTATACGGTTTTCTCTGGTGTCTCCCAGTGAAAAACAATCGATTTCCCTTGATGTTCTGGTTGTTTTTGCCTCTTATTTAGAAATCGTCTAAATAATTGGGGGCGCTAAAATACCCTAAAAAAGGTATGCACACAAAGGAAATTGACGGAAAAAAGCAAGATATGGGGTTGGAACTGAGCAATCATGACGCTAAGCTGCTTCGGCTGACGGAGAGAAGCTAATGGTTTGGTATTTAAACCCCGGGTAGTATCGCAATACCACTGAACTGGGTCACGATTTTTTTGAGGTTGTCCAACTCCATTTTACGCAATAGCATGGCATCGGCTTCTTCGTCACTCATGTTAGTTACGTCAAGGGCGTTGATTTCGGCATACATCATACGAATGTTCTTGAGCTGCAACGCATAAACGCTCGATTGTAAAGCGTAACTGAGCTTGTCCTTTTCGGTTTCAGGATAAATTTTATGTCGTGCCCAATTGGTGCTAACGGCATCTTTTTCAGTCAACAGATCGCTTGTGATTGAGGTGATTTCAGGATTGACATGTTGGGTAAATCCTTTGATCGTGTCTTTTTCTTGTACCACCAATTCTTTGAATTCCTCTAAAATTTGGTGATAAATCGGGGTGCGCAATTGCATTTCTGCCATTTCCAAACTGCTGATCAAAAACTCAACAACACTAATGGTAAATTTTTCTTTTTTGTTGTCTTCATTTTCAAATGTCAATTCAACGTTGTCTCCACTATACGTAAGCAAAAGTCGAATAAAATCGCGCTCCTGAGGAAGGGTGTTGAGCTCGATCAAGGTTTCTCCTGGCTGCTCTGGTGGGGCTTCATCCAGCAGGGGTTGCGGCAGGGGCTGCTCGTCTTTACCCGCTTTTTTGGCCTGGGTGAGCAATAATTTGTTGAGCTCCGTCAGAATGGTCTGCTCCTGCATTTGCAATAGGCGTGCGCACTCTTGTACAAACACGCCGCGTGTAATTGCATCGGGAATCAGTGCAATGCTCTCAACAATATTGCGGATCAGCGCTGCGCGTTTGATCGGATCTTGACCTGCCTCTTCAGCGAGTAACTCGGTTTTGAAACGGATAAAGTCACGCGAATTGCTGGCGATAAACGCTTGAATCTCGGTACTGCTGTGTTTGCGCGAGAAACTATCGGGGTCGTCGCCATCAGGAAACAATAGAACACGCACATTCATTCCTTCTTTCAGAATCATATCGATTCCTCTAAAGGATGCTTTGATACCCGCACTGTCACCGTCGTAGAGTATGGTGATGTTGGGTGTATATCGTTTGATCAAACGTATCTGTCCTTCGGTCAAACTAGTACCGCTGGACGAAACTACATTCTGAACCCCCGCTTGGTGCATGGCAATCACATCGGTATAACCTTCGCAGAGGTAACACATGTCGTGTTTGACCATCTCATTTTTAGCCAAATGCAGACCATACAACACATTGCTTTTGATGTACAATTCGCTCTCAGGTGAATTGAAGTATTTGGCAATGTCTTTTTCAGCCTTCAGTGTGCGACCGCCAAACGCAATCGCCTTACCGCTGATGTTGTGAATGGGAAACATAACACGGCCTCTGAAAAAATCATAGGCCCCATTTTCGCGCTCCCTGGTTAGCCCCGCCTTTTTCAGGTATTCAAGGTTGTAACCCGCTTCTAGAGCGGCTTTGGTCATGGTGTCCCATTTGTCAGGACAATACCCCAATTGAAAGGTTTTGATGGTTTCAGGTAAAAAACCGCGTTCGATGAAGTAACTCAATCCGATGGCTTGCCCTTCTTCGCTTTCATGCAACTGTTGTTGAAAGTACTTATTGGCAAACTCTGTCACAATGCTCAGCTGCTCGCGCTCGCTCTTTTCTTGTTGCTGTTCGGCATTGGCTTGATCTTCTTCAATCTCGATGTTGTACTTCGCGGCCAACCAACGAATGGCCTCAGGATAACTGAGTTTCTCATGCTGCATCAAAAAATCCACCACGTTGCCACCTTTGCCGGAACTGAAGTCCTTGTAGATGTTTTTCGCTGGAACAACAAAAAAACTTGGGGTTTTTTCATTCGCGAATGGCGAACGCCCTTTGAACGCATTACCACTGCGCTTCAATTGCACAAACTCACCAATCACATCTTCGATGATGGCGGTTTGATACACTTTGTCAATGGTCTGGCGGGAAATCATTCCTGCAAATATCGTGAATTGGAAACATATTGCGAATCGCTAATATCGTTTCCGCCACACATAGTCTGACTTAATCGGGTAAAATCAAGTTGGTAAGCGCTACGAACTCGGCCACACTCAATTGTTCGGGGCGTTGCTTGAATACTGGTAAAGTTTTGTCGATATCGGGAGGTAGAATGCTTTTGAGTGAATTGCTCAATGTTTTGCGACGCTGATTGAATGCTGTTTTAACCACCAATCGAAGTTTTTTTTCTGTGCATCCTACCTCGTGATTGAATTTTCTTTTCATGCGAATTACGCCGCTTTTCACTTTTGGTGGCGGGATAAACTCGTTTTCGTGCACGGTAAAAAGATATTCGATATCGTAATAGGCCTGTGCTAGCACGGACGTTACGCCGTATTCCTTGGAGCCCGGCCCTGTAGCAAATCGTTCTGCGACTTCTTTTTGAAACATTCCCACCAATTCATGCACGCGATCTTTATGCTCAAGGACTTTGAATACGATTTGAGATGAAATGTTATAAGGGAAATTGCCGACAACAGCAATGGGTTCTGGAAAACGCGCAGTCAGATCCATTCGTAAAAAGTCCTCAGAGAGTACTTGATTGGGCTCCAGCAAGCGGGTTTGAAGTAGGTATTGTACGCTCTCTCGGTCAATCTCCACGACTTGAAGACGTGCATTCAACGGTTTCAAGTGCTTTGTCAATGCGCCCATTCCTGGCCCTACCTCCAAAAGGTGGGTATAGTTGCCATGAAATGTGATGGCAGCCGCAATGTCCGCACAAATACTTTCATTGCGCAGAAAATGCTGACCGAGGTGTTTTTTGGGTTGTACGTGATCCATTAAAGTGAGGCAAAGGTAAAGCCTCGTTGACTGAAATGAATCAAGGTGTTTTCCAAGGCATGGAACATGCGCGGCGCGGCTTTGATGCTGTCATGAAAAACGATAATGCTGCCTGGCTGTGTGTAGTGGTGCACATGGTCCCAACATTGGTCTGGAGTGAGGTCTTGGTCAAAGTCGCCGCTGATCACATCCCACATGACAATTGTAAACTGTTGTTTGATCGCTTGTACTTGTTGAGGTGAAATATGTCCGTATGGAGGACGATAGAGGTCACTCGAAATAGAGGCTTTTGCTCTTGCCACATTGCGCAAATAGGCGAATGAAGAAGTTTTCCAACCATCGGGATGATTGTAACTGTGATTGCCAATACGGTGTCCATCCTTTACAATTTGATCAAAAATGTCGGGATGAGCCTCCACGTTTTTTCCCAAACAGAAAAAAGTTGCTTTGGCTTCGTACTCTTTCAATAAACCGA
Source organism: Bacteroidota bacterium (assembly GCA_039796595.1). Lineage (GTDB taxonomy): Bacteria > Bacteroidota > Bacteroidia > Flavobacteriales_D > Sanyastnellaceae > CANHSF01. Next base: position 11,467 of record JBDKJN010000039.1, on the reverse strand, counting down.
GCGTTCGTTCGGTGATATCGGGTGTTGGACCATCGTCAAATGTGAGATATAATGTGCGCTCCGAACGATCCTTATTCCAAAGGAGGTCTTTGGCCAAGGGTTTGAGTAGTTCGGGTGTCTTTACAAAATACATCTTAATTCAACGGATGAGCGAGTACACAAGTGGTCTTAATGCGTTGGGTGTCTCCTGACGTATTGAATGCTTCAAAGAAAACGACATACATTCCTATGGTGGCTTTTTGGCGATCTTCATTGATGCCATCCCATGAAATGCTTCCTTCGCGACCTAGCAATTCGTTGGTCATCAAACGACGTACAAGTCGCCCTTCGCCATCATAGATATGCAAGGTGCCTGTATAACCTTCCGATGGCATTTGATAGCCAAATACGGCTTGATCATGGTAGCCGTCGTTGTCAGGACTAAAGATTTCTGGATCTACGGTCAAAGTGGAGTTGTTCTCGGTGAGTTCAAAGTACTGCGAATTGAGGTATCCAGGCGTGGCAAAGTCATCACTGGAAGAAGCGCTATGCCAATTGGTCTCATCGTTGGATGGACGCGCTGGATCAATGCGTTCCAACGATACGCCTTTGGTTTCATCCAATAGAGGATAATGGAATTCGCTGTTATAGGCGACTTGATCACAAATGGTACTATCCGGAAACAGCAACAACACCATATCGGCAGAAGTGTAATCGGGCAGGTCTTCGATTTCTAAAATACGATTGGTTTTGGCGCGTGAATAAAAATTGGTAATGCCTTCTACATTTTCAGTGAGCACGAGATATTCGCCAGCATACAGAAGTATATCTAATGTTGTGATAACATTTGGTGAGCTTACTTCACCACCACTCAAATCGTTCAACTGCCATCCGCCGAGGCTCAAAGTTTTGGATGATGTGTTGAGGATTTCAATGAATTTGGCTCCATTGTCATAAGGATCATAGAGTATTTCATTGATCACAACATCGCCTTCTTCTGGCGCTTGAGGTGCAGCATATCGACCCGTTATGTTTTCAGAAAAATTACCCCAGCAATCGCTTAGTCCAAAAATTTGGAAGGTGTAGATTGTGCCTATGTTCATTTGATCTACTTGCACAGACATCCGGCTTAAGTCGGAAGTAAATAACGTTCCTTGCAAGGTTTGCACTGCTCCTCCGTTAACTTGAATCGTTGCGTCGATCAGTGTTGCTGCATCAATAGGTTCATTGAAGTCAAGAATCACTTCACTGTCCGTGGGTACATAAATGGCTTGAATTTCTGGTGCCGTTATATCAGGACTGTCGTTGAACACGGAGTTAACTTGACCTGGGGTTCCGCCGTTGTTGGCCGTGCTTGCATGCCAATTGCTACCATCACTGCATGGATCATTGGGGTTGATCATTTCCAAACTCCAGCCTCCATCGTCTTTCGAATTGTCATTGTACCAATCAATAGAATAGGTCACTTCATGGAATACGTTTTCAGTCGCATCGAGAATCTGAACGGTCTCGCCGCCATTGGTTAAATCACCAAACCCCTCAACGAATAGTTTAGGTGTAGTGTAGAATAAGAAGGCCAATTCATCGTCTTGGTCTGCAACCATCACATAGGCTTGAGGCGCCAATAGATACGAAGTAGAAATGGCGCCGCCATTGATGATTAATCCATAAAGATTGAGATAATTTTCACTGCCATTATAAATTTCAACAAACTCCGCATCTGGCAGGCCTTGCGACGGTGTTGGGTCACACATGATTTCGGTAATAAGCAAATCACCCGATGCTGGAAGCGCACCTAAAACAAATTCAAATGCAGCACTGCTCAACGGATTGCCCGAACAATCTTCGAATCCGGTGATGATAAGACTGTAGGTAATGGACGAGTTTAATGGGGATTGGGAAGTACAGGTGAGTGCAGTGTTGTCTGCGTTCCAAACAGCAGTGTTGACACTGTTGAAAGGTGATATTTCAATACTGCCTTCCGTCCAGGATGCAGGGTTGATGATTTCTGAAAACTGAATGCTAAAAAATGTGCCGTCGATAGGAACAACTGAAACGACAGTTGGAGCCTGGGTGTCAGGGCTGTTTTCAAATATGCTATTTACTGCACCAGGTGTACCTTGGTCAGCAGCGAAGGAGGCGTTCCAATTGTTGCTGCCACTACATGGTAAAGTTGGATTGATCATTTCCAATGACCAACCGCCATCTTCCTTTTCTGGGTCATTGTACCACGAAAGGTCGTATGTAACTTGATCTATGGTTGTTCCATCAGTGTGCTGCAATTCAAGCGACATACCACTGTTAGTCAGTGTTGGAAAGGACTCGAGATATATAACACGACCTGTGAATGCAGCAAATGCGGGCGCTGATGCGTTATCCGTTACAACAATGTAGCCTCCTGGTGAAATGGGTGCACCAGAAAGGATCTGACCATTGAACACGAGTTCATTGATGCGGAGGTGCAGAGACGAGGTGTTGTATAATTCCAACCATTCAACGTTGGGCAATGGTGAAGCGGCATCTGGATCAGCATAAATTTCATTGAATCGAATATCACCAGCACTTGCAGAACCGCCTAACAATAAAGTGATCGGCGCATCGGCCATGGCATTGCCATAACAATCCGCAATAGGATCGATACCGAATGAGTATTCGGTTTGTTCATCCAGTGGGCTTTGTGTTATGCACAATAGTGTTTGAGCATCAGCACTCCATGAGCTGGTCAAAATCTGATTGATCGGTGTCATTGGAACATTGGTCATGCTCCAGCCAACAGTATCAATGGATTCAGAAAATGTTATGGCAATGGTTGATGCATTTAGCGCGCTTACTGCAATAATAGAGGGCGCTTGATTGTCGGGTGTAGTGGACAAAATGCTATTGGCTGCACCTGGTGTACCTCCAGTGGCTGCCTCGCTTTCGCCCCAGTTGCCGGCATTGTTTCCACACGGGTAATCTGGATTGATTTGCTCGAGACTCCATCCGCCATCTGCTTTCGTCGATGTAGCAAACCAGTCAATGGAATATTCCAAAATATCTACAATGTTTCCATTTGGATCTTTGAGGGTTAAGCTGTCACCGCCGTTAGTAAGCGCGGTGAATGACGGAATGCCAAGAACATTGGTATTGCTAAACAATGCAGTATTCGAAGTACTGCACAACACCACATAATCATTTGCTGGCAAGATGTACGAACCAAGTCCCAGATTGGTGTTGGTATTGGTCAGCACCCAGCCATCCAAGTTGATTGCTTCTGAAGTGCGATTATACAATTCAACATATTCTGCATCCGGAAGGCCGACTACAGGACTTGGATCGGCCAGTACTTCATTGAAAACCACATCACGGTAGTTGGCGGGGACTGCCACACTCCAAATGAAATCGCCACTAAGTGTAGTTGCAATATTGCCCTGTTGGTCGGCAACATCGTCAATGGTCAAGGTCAATGTTGTGTTAGCAGGAAAAGGGGTACTAAATGTCAAATAAAGGATAGCACCGTTGTTGGCGTCTATTTCCCATGAGGTAGGTTGTAGACCGCCTGTTATACTGAATTGAGCAAGTGATAAAATAGTATTTTCATCAATGGCTTCTGTAAACGTGACTTGCAATGTGTTGTCTAAAGTGGCTGTCACACTTACTATTGCAGGTGGCGCTGTATCGATGACTTCCGGGCCAATGTAAAAATCATCAAAGTCGAAATTGTCGGCATTGGAAGAGGTATAGCTGCAGACAAGTGCAAAAAAATCTGCTGTTGTAAAGCTGCTTTCAATGACACTACATTCCAATGCAAAGGAATCTCCTCCTGTAGGATCGGCATAGACCGACCACGTCCCATTTTGAGCACGGATTACTTTGATGTGCAGGTCGAAAGCACTTGCAATGATTGTGGTTCCTGACGCCAACAAGGTTGTAGTGCTACCGTTGTCCAGGTAAAGTTTGATGACATCTGCTGATCCAGCTTCTCCAAGTTTTAGATAATAACCTTGCACTCCTGCTGTGTTATTGGCTGTATAGCTGGGCGCTGCCCCGGTTGAACTGAGGTAAATTCGGCTATGGTTGTTGTCGCTCCCTGCAAAACTTTGAGCAACTTTGAATCGCCACTCCAAACCACTTACATCGGATACGCCAACGGGAACAGACAAGGCGCTTTGTGTCAATACCGGGCTCAGGTCGTTGAGCTGCAATTGACCATTTGCGTTAATCACAAAATTCTCGCTAGCTCCCGTCCATGTGGGGTTTAAGGTGAAGTCGCCATCGTCAAAAGAGTCTTGTAGCTGAGACCATGCCGTGAATGGGATAAACAGCAAGCATACCGGAATACAAATCAACAAACGCAAACGGTCTGTGTAGCAGGGGTGCATCATAGTCCAAACATACGAAAGGGAATGCCAAGTTGGAAGTTTCTGCTTTTTTTTAGAGTCTGTGGAATACTCGCCTTAATTTCGCTCCATTATTATTTGAATCAATGAAAGTAGCGGTTGTAGGTGCAACGGGTTTGGTTGGCACTAAAATGTTGGAAGTTCTTGCTGAACGCAATTTTCCAGTGACAGAGCTAATTCCTGTGGCTTCTGAAAGAAGTGTAGGAAAGTCACTTACCTGGCAAGGCCAATCGTATCGAATAGCAAGCATGCAAGAGGCGATAGACATGCACCCTGATATCGCACTTTTTAGTGCAGGAGGCAGCACAAGTCTCGAGTGGGCGCCTCATTTTGCCAATGTAGGAACGGTTGTGATCGACAATTCAAGCGCATGGCGCATGGATCCGACCAAGAAACTTGTCGTACCGGAGGTGAATGGACATGTATTGACGAAAGAGGATAAAATCATCGCCAATCCCAATTGTTCCACGATTCAAATGGTCGTTGCGCTCAAACCTTTGCACGATTTGTATCGCATCAAGCGCGTGGTGGTAAGCACCTACCAAAGCGTCACAGGCACTGGTAAAGCAGCGGTTGATCAATTGATGAACGAACGCGCAGGAGTCGATGGTTCAATGGCTTATCGCTACAAAATTGATCTGAATTTGATCCCGCAAATCGATGTTTTCCTGGACAATGGATACACCAAAGAGGAAATGAAAATGGTGAAAGAAACCTGCAAAATCATGGAAGATGATAGCATCTTGGTTTCTCCGACCTGTATTCGTGTTCCGGTCATGGGGGGGCACTCGGAATCATGTAACGTTGAATTTGAAAAGACTCCTGACTTGAATGTCATTCGTGAAGCATGGAAGAATTTCCCAGGCATCGAAGTGGTAGATCAACCGGAGGCATTTGAATATCCGATGCCATTGCTGCATGCGCACAATTCGGATGCCGTGTTTGTAGGCCGCTTGCGTAAGGATGAAACCAATGCCAAGGCCATCAATTGCTGGATTGTTAGCGATAACCTTCGTAAAGGCGCGGCTACCAACGCTGTGCAAATAGCGGAGTACCTCCGCGACCATCAACTGATTTGAAGGTCAGAATACAAAAATGGGTGTTTTTAAGGTGTTTACCTTAGTGCAACGGCTGGCTCCTGGAATACTTTTGACTCTATTAATTAGATCATTATGAAGACGTTGTTTGCTCTGTTCCTGACCATTGTGATGTCCCTTCAACTCAAGGCCGATTCTCCTCTCACAAGTACCTACTTTGCTCCGGCATACAAGGACGTCAAAGCTATTGCCCGTATTCTCGAAATGCAGTCGAAAAACGAAGCAGCAGTCTATGTGATTGACAGCGATTGTATCGCTTTTTTGGATGCCAAAAAAAATCCGCTGGATCAAAAGATTGCCTTGATCAATGCCATGGGATTTGGCAATACCTCAAATACGTTGATGTATAAAAATCATATTGCGGCCAAATACAAAATCAGTTTGGCGAGTATAGATAGTTTATTCACGGGCAGCTTGGAGTCACTCGAAGTCAGCGCTTCTTCTTCAATCAATTTCACCGCGCGAGACATCTCCGATTCTGATCTCTTGTCGTTGATCTATATGCAAGTGCTGGGCGATTATTTTAACCCCATTCTAGCCATCAATTCCATCGACTATTTGTACAGCCTTAATAAGGAAAATCAGGCCGTGGCGTTGGTGGGTTGTTTGATTGCAGGCCAGTTTGTGATGGACTACGATTGGTGCGCCGTATCTCATTGTACAGATGTATTGTACGAAAACAATTATGTCAGCGATAAGATGAGGCCCGAAGCTTTGGAACTCGTGGAAGCGTACATAGATCTATACGACCAATCGTGCATTGGCATTGCAGATAGCAGCGGCAATAGCGATGCATCTACATCAACTGTTGACGGTCGTGTTTTTGATTTGGACTCCTTTAAGGTAAACCCAGTGTACAACGTGCCGAGCCAACGCCAAACTTTGAGTAAATCTGGATACGTGGACTTGGTTATGGTCACGAAACATGATGAGAAAGAAATGGCCTTGGGCTCCTGGTTGTTCTATAACGAAGAGACCGGTGGAACGGAATGGTTGATAGAGGTAAAGAATGCGGGAAACATTGCAAGTATAGAGACCAATCTGCTGGTGCGTATAATGACCGATCCGGAAGATGATTCTTCTTCAGATGGCTACTATCAACAGGCTGTTCCAGTGTTATTACCTGGTGAGTCAACAAAAATAAGAATCATCATTCCCAACTATTGGATATACGATCCCAATGCGTATTTCAAGATCGAACTGGATTATGACAATGTCATAGAAGAGAAAAAAGAAGACAACAACAGTGTGACGGTTTTTGAAATGGGATAATGCAGCAATATTAAAATTACTTCACTCCATCTCCCGCATCCATAGGCTTCACTGCCGATACCAACGACAATCCTTGAACGGCATTCTCTGCCATTAAGATCATGCCTTCGCTTTTGATGCCTTTGATGTCGCGTGGTGCGAGATTGGCCAAGAACAATACTGTTTTTCCCACTACTTCTTCCGGCCTATAGTGCTCTGCAATTCCCGAAACTACGGTGCGTTGATCCACGCCAGTGTCCACTTTCAACTTCAAAAGTTTTTTGGTTTTTGGAACCGCTTCAGCTTCAAGGATTTTTACCAAACGAATGTCCATTTTCTGAAACGTCTCGAAGTCAATGGATTCCTTGATTTCGGCTTTGTTTTGTGAAGCGGCCATGAGTTTTGCGTCTTCCAGTTTTTTCACTTGAACCGCGACTTCTTCATCGGTAATTTTCGAAAACAGTATCGGGAGTTGACCGATCGTATGTCCTGTTTGAAGTAGGGCTTGTTTCCCCAAATCATCCCATGATGGCCAGGTTATGTTTAGTGCAGCGCGAATTTTTTCTGCCGTAAAAGGCAAAAATGGCTGTAGGCAAAACGCAGTGTCCGCAACAAGATTTGCGCAGGCATGCAAAATGCGTGCGGCAGCGTCGGGATCCGTTTTGATCAACTTCCAGGGTTCTGTTTCAGTCAACAATTTATTACCCGCTCGTGCGATGTTTATGGCCTCTGCCAGTCCTTCTCGGAATCGATAGTTCTCGATCTTTTCGCCTACCGCTTGATAGGCTCGAAATGCCTCAGCACCTGCTTGCTTCTCTGCTTCAGTTGCATCGCCTTTCAGTTCTGGCAGCACGCCGTTGTAAAACTTGTGCATCAAGACAAATACTCGGTTGGCAAAATTGCCTACGATATCTGCAAGTTCATTGTTGATTCGGTCTTTGAAATCGGACCATGTGAACTCGCTGTCTTTTTGTTCAGGCATGATGCTGCACAATACATAACGAAGTTCGTCCTGACGACCCGTGAATTCATTTAGATACTCGTGTAACCAGACTGCCCAATTGCGTGAGGTCGATATTTTATCGCCTTCGAGATTCATGAATTCATTCGCAGGAACGTTGTGTGGCAATATGAATTGACCGTGCGCCTTGAGTATGATCGGGAAGATAATGCAGTGGAAAACGATATTGTCCTTTCCAATGAAATGAATCAATTGGGTATCGTCGCTTTTCCAGTAGTCTTCCCAGTTTTTTCCGTTTTTGTCTGCCCAAACTTTGGTGTTGGTGATATAACCAATAGGCGCGTCGAGCCAGACATAAAGCACTTTGCCCTCGGCACCTGGAAGAGGAACAGGAACACCCCAGTCCAAATCGCGTGTCATGGCTCGGCTTTGCAATCCGCCATCGATCCAACTCATGCATTGGCCTACAACATGAGCCTTCCATTCCTTACTGTCATGATGGGTTTGTCCATCGAGTTTACCTTCTTGAATGTATTCGCGAATCCAACCTTCATGATGGGCCATTGGCAAGAACCAATGTGAAGTTTCTTTCAAAACAGGCTTGCTTCCACTAAGTGTGGATCGCGGATCTATAAGTTCTAATGGCGACAAGCTGCTTCCACATTTTTCACACTGATCGCCGTATGCTTTGTCATTGGCGCACTTTGGGCAAGTACCAATAATATAACGGTCAGCCAAAAACTGATTCGCTTCTTCGTCGTAATACTGCTGTGATGTTTCAACTTCGAATTGTCCTTTTTTTTCCAGTTCTAGGAAAATGTCTTGGGACATCGCGCGGTGCTCATCGGATGATGTGCGATGGTATTCGTCAAAACTGATACCTAGATCAATAAATGCTTGATGCATCAATGCATGGTAATGATCCACAATTTCACGTGGCGTCTTGCCTTCTTTTTTGGCGCGCAATGTGATTGCAGCACCATGTTCGTCACTACCACAGATGAAAACCACATCTTTTCCTTTACTGCGCAAGTAACGCACATAGATGTCAGCATTGAGGTAAGCGCCTCCGATGTGGCCAATATGAAGCGGGCCATTGGCATAAGGAAGTGCTGATGTTATTAAATATCTTTTGGGCTCTTTTGTCATAGCGGTCAGTGGGCTCCAATGTTCACACCGTGGTTGATTATTTCAATATTGAACTTTCGAAACCAATGGGTGTCGTTTGGAGATTTGTGGCAAAGATAGATTTATGCGACCTGCTTTCGTTCAATCCGGAGATACAATCGCACTGATTTGTACCGCGCGCTGGTTAAGTGAAGACCAATGCAATGCTGCTGTGGCTGCATTTGCAACAATGGGACTGCGTTTGGTGGTCGGTCCGCATGCCATGGCACAGTATTACCAATTGGCTGGTAACGATGATCAACGACGCGCTGATCTCGAATGGGCGTTTTCTGATTCCACCATCAAAGGGGTCATCATTGGGCGTGGTGGTTATGGCAGCGTGCGTCTGCTGGATACATTGGACATGGATTTGATTCGGTCCAATCCGAAATGGCTTGTGGGCTTCAGTGATGTGACATCATTGATTGCGCACTTCAATAGCCATGGCATTTCGGCTATTCATGGGCCTATGCCTGTCCAATTTGACGGTCTTAATCCCGATTGTTTGGCGGCTTTATTTAATGCCATTCGAGGGCATTATACCGCATTGGAATGGTCGGGGCTGGCCATTGGCGATTGGCCTCAAGATCAGTCTTTTCGTTTATTAGGTGGAAATCTGTCGGTGGTATGTAGCTTGTTGGGAAGTCCGTCTTTTGAGCCACAAGAACCTTACTTTTTGGTGATTGAGGACATAGATGAGATGCTCTATCATCTTGATAGGATGTTGTTTGCCTTGGGAAGATCCGGAGCGGCAAAGCAATTGAAAGGCGTTTTGGTTGGGGGAATGACTGATTTTAAAGACAATACCATAGCAGATGGTTTTAAAACGGATAATCCGTGGGGATTGGATGCTCAAAAAATTATATCGGAGTGGGGTCAACGATTTGGGTTTCCAATAATAACCGGTTTACCGGTTGGTCATCAGCCAGCGAATTATCCTTTGTTTCTGGGCGAAAAGGCGCAGGTTAAGGAGGTGGATCAAGGCATTTGGAGATTGACGTGGCCAGAGGTGTTGATGCCTTAATAGTAAAATGACATGCTCAGGTTCATAAGTTTACACCGCCATTAAGGATGTTTTATTCTTAACAACGACTTTTGTTTTGGCACTTTCGGAATATATTTGTCGAAAGTGTATACGATACACTTAGTGGGATATGTTTATTTAGATACCGAAGTAAGCGAAGAGTTTGAGGTGTTAGGCATCAGTTCCGCCGAACAAACTTATCGACTGGCATGGATGCTGAATTTGGCCTTTCAATGGAAATTGCGCAAAATTCAGGATATCGAATGCCGTCAGAGCTATGGGCTTTCCTATCACGATTGTTATGTGCATCAAAGCACCGATCAAATGATGACTATTCATCTGATCGACAACAAAACGCCAGACGGAACGCTTATCCATGAGATGTCTACCTTTGACTATATTGTCAAAATTGTGGATCACAATGCGGTATTGGACGAATTGTTCTATGCAAGGATCAAGCGATTGCCATTGATTATGGCATCGATGCAAATGGATATGGTCAAATTAAACAAAAGCCTGCACATGAGATATTTGGAAGTATTAGGATGATGAACAAAACAAAAATAGTAGCGACTATTGGGCCAAGTAGTTCGCCCAAAGAAATTTTGAAAGGGATGATTGTCAACGGTTTGGATGTTGTGCGTCTAAACTTTTCACATGGCGCTCATGAGGATCATAAAGCGGTGATCGATGCCGTACGTGCTATCGACGCTGAATTGGGAACACATACCTCATTGTTAGCGGATTTACAAGGTCCAAAATTGCGTGTCGGTGAAATGGAGAATGGCAGCGTGGATTTAATTCCTGGCCAAAAAATCCAAATCTCCACTACCAAACAAATCGGAACCAACAAAGTCATTTATACCAATTATAAAGAATTTGCTCGTGACGTAAAAGCGGGTGAGACCGTATTGTTGGATGATGGTAAGCTTGTGATGAACATACTGACAACAAACGGTAAGGACTTGGTAGAATGCGAAGTGGTACAAGGTGGACCACTATCCAATAAGAAGGGTTTGAATCTTCCCAATACCAAGGTGTCATTGCCTTCTTTGTCAGAAAAGGATTTGGCCGATTTGGATTTCGCTCTTTCAGAGGATGTGGATTGGATCGGACTCTCGTTTGTGCGCAATGCCGTTGATGTTCAACAATTAAAGCAGATCATTCGTGACCGCGATAAACACGCCAAAGTTGTTGCAAAGATTGAGAAGCCCGAGGCAGTCGATCAAATTGATGAGATCATTCACGAAACGGATGCCGTGATGGTGGCGCGTGGTGATCTGGGTGTTGAGCTTCCTCTGCAAAGTGTGCCGCTCATTCAAAAGATGATCGTCAAGAAATGTTTGAAAGCTGGTCGTCCGGTAATCGTTGCAACGCAAATGATGGAGAGCATGATCACCAATATGACACCAACACGTGCTGAGGTGACTGACGTGGCCAATGCCGTATTGGATGGCGCAGATGCAGTGATGCTTAGTGGCGAAACTTCAGTGGGTAAATATCCAGTTGAAGCTATTCGTATGATGAATAGCATCATTGGTGAGGCAGAAAAATTTGAAGGCCTGTATTACCACGAAGAGATTCCAACAGAAGTGGATGAAAATCGTTT
>JBDKJN010000038.1:0-3352 GCA_039796595.1 Bacteroidota bacterium | reverse complement strand
ATCAAGGACAATGATCCAAGGTTGGTCATGTCAAAGGATATGCCCCGCTTTATTTAACTAACCCAACTTTAAATGACAAAGATTTACGATCGAGTGAAGGCTTTCATGCCTGCCACACCTTTTCAGTTTCGATTGGCCTTTTGGCTTTCTGCCACTTTGATGTTTGCGACCAATACTTCGCAAGCCCTTTGGCTTCAGAATGCCTACACTACGGCCCAAACCTGCTCGCAACAAGGTACGTTGAATTTTACCATTATGGATGGCGTAGCTCCATATTCAATCCATTACTATGGCTTGGGTGTGGATTACTGGACCACTTCATGGAATGCAACCAATACCGCAACCGGATTTAATTCGGGTAACTATGCGAATGCGGCAATCACTGATGCAAATGGGGCAACTGCTTACACATGCCTTACTGTAAGTTATAATTGTACATGCACGATGAGCGCATGGACAAGTTCAAGCAGTGACCCTGGCAATTGTAATGGCAGTGTCACCATCTATTGGTCAGGCGGAAGCGGTCCGTACAATGTGTCAGTGGATAATGTCAGCTATGGAGATGGTTCATGGAATGGCAGCAACTGGCAGAAAGTCATTTATGGACTTTGCGCTGGTACACACAATGTATATGTGTCCTCGAGCGCCAATTGTTCAGCCACGACATCTTTTCAAACAAATTTTACAGGGTGTGATAATGTTACCAATGGAGGTACAATCTGTTGTAACCAAACTGGTACAGCTCCATTTGACCCAGCATTGATTTATAATACGGTTACACCTTGGGGTGGCAATGGTGATATTGAATATTTGTGGATAGCTCGCAGCGAAAGCACAGGATGGAATTGGGAGACCCTTTATCAAGGTACCAACGATTGTTATGATCCAGGACCGATTTGTGAAACTACAATATACCGCAGATGTTCTCGTCGTGTCAATTGCACCAGTTGGGTTGGTGAGAGTAACGACATAACAGTTACAGTAAATGGATTCTGTGGTCCATGTTCAACGTACACAGGGACACCTAACTATGGTAATCGTATAAACAACGGTCTTGTTGCATTATACACCTTTAAGGAAGGCTCCGGAAATACGGTTTATGATGTTTCAGGTGTTACTCCTCAAATGAATTTAACGATTAATAATACTTCCAACGCCACGTGGATTCCAGGCGCTGGTTTAAATATCACCGGCAACAATTTTATTCAGACTACTGGTAATGCAACCAAATTGCGTAATACATTCAATACCGCTAATGCGATCACAATAGAAGCATGGATTCGTCCGACCAACGCCACTCAAACTGGTCCAGCACGTATTGTCACTATGTCGTCTGGGACGAGCACACGTAATTTTTCTTTAATGCAGGCAGCGGATAACTACGCAGCCAGATTAAGAACGGCAACAGGTACAACTACCAATGGTATGCCTGAATTGTTATCGCCTGACAATAAAGTAGCCACAACATATGCTCAGCACCTCGTGTATACGATGTCTAGTGCTGGTCAGGAGCGTTTATATGTCGACGGTGTATTGGTTACTTCGGGCACAAGGAGTGGCGTTTTCACGAACTGGTCTGACATGGTGTTCGGCTTGGCCAATGAAACAACCATGGATCGTTCGTGGTTGGGTAAGATTTATTTGATTGCTATGTACAATCAAGATTTCGATCAGAACGAAGTCAATCAAAATTTAAATGCGGGTTACAATGGTTTCTGCGGATTGGATGCGTGTGACAATGTCACCAGTGCAGGTCAAATCGCAGGCAATCAATCAGGTTGTCCAGGTTTTAATCCTGCTGCATTCACAAGTGTGAGCCCTGCTTCGGGCGGACAGGGTACATTGGAATATGTTTGGATAACATGGACCGCAGCGGGTGGATTTAATTCGCACACTGCTATTGCGAATAGCAACTCAGCTACGTATGATCCAGGCCCAATCAATCAGGACACGTATTTCCGTCGCTGTTCTCGTCGATCACCTTGTACAGACTGGGTAGGTGAGTCCAACGACTTGCTCATAGACATCAACGAGTGCTGCAATAACACAGTGTCCGCTGTAAATATTTATAATATTGGAAATGGGACAACAACACCACTGGTGAATAATGCAACCATTCACACTTCAAGTCTTCCAGCCAACTGGAACATTGAAGCAATTACTACTGGTAGTATTGAAAGTGTTCGCTTTATTCTATCAGGAACTTCATCTAATACTCATATCGAGAATGCTGCTCCGTATCGTTATACTGGAGACACCAATCCGGTCAATTTGGGTGCCGGGACATACACGATGACAATACAGGCATTTACCGCTGATCAGGCAGGTGGAAGTATGTGTGACGAAGAGATCATCAACTTTACTATAACACCATGTAGCAATATAACCAACGGTGGACAAATCGGAAGCAATCAGACCGGTTGTTCTCCATTCAATCCGGCAGCGTTTACAAGTGTGTCGGCTCCAACTGGTGGTGTTGGTACAATTGAATACGTTTGGATGACTTGGACTGCTGCAGGCGGTATCGGTACATGGACGGCTATACCAAACTCAAATAGTGCAACTTATGATGCAGGAGACTTAACTCAAAGCACATACTTCCGTCGTTGTTCACGTCGAGCTGGCTGTACTTCATGGGCTGGCGAATCAAATGATATCTTGGTAACCATCACAGGCCCTTGCTGCGACAACATCACCAACGGTGGTCAAATCGGTAGCAATCAATCGGGTTGTGGTGCATTCGATCCAGCGGCGTTCACAAGCGTTACAGCACCAACAGGTGGTAGCGGAACAATTGAATATGTTTGGATGACATGGACAGCAGCAGGTGGCATCGGTACATGGACGGCTATTCCAAACTCGAATAGTGCTACTTATGATTCCGGTGTTTTGACTCAAAGCACATACTTCCGTCGTTGCTCACGTCGCTCTGGCTGCACACCATGGGCTGGTGAATCGAACGATATCTTGGTAACCATCACAGGTCCATGTTGCGATAACGTAACAAATGGTGGTGAAATCGGATCCAATTATTATGGATGTGGATCATATGATCCACCGGCATTTGCAAACATTACAGCGCCCTCAGGTGGAACAGGTACTTTGGAATATCAATGGCAGTATCGAAATGCATCAACCAGTAACGTTTGGACCAATGTAGCTGCAGCTCAAGCCGCGAGCTATAACAGTCCAGCGATTACTCAAACGACTCAATTCCGTCGTTTGTCTCGTCGTCAAAATTGTTCGGATTATACCGGTATTTCAAATAGTATCTCCGTTCAAATCAACACCGATTGTGGTGATCCTGAAATTTGTTTGATCAATAACTGGTCGTCTGGTGATCCGCGAATTG
>JBDKJN010000037.1:0-3844 GCA_039796595.1 Bacteroidota bacterium | reverse complement strand
AATCCAATAAAAGAGGAAAAGGACTAGCTATTGCGACTCTTGTTTTATGTGTATTGCCCATTTTCATCGCTGTGATTTTGATTTTGCTATTTCTCACAAGTTTCTTTTAAACTAGGCCTTTTGAAAAAAGTGAGGTAGTTGAGTGGCCAGTTGGTTGAGAGTAAATTAAAAATACGCTTGCAATAACAGGCTTCGAATTCCAGTGCTTCATTAGGGTTCCAGGCATTCTGATACGCAATGCAAAGGTCAAAACCCTTGGGCGAGATCTTGCCATGGCTAAAGTGATTCATTTTGGATATCATCAAACGCATAGACATAAAAATAATGGCATAAAAAAAGCCCCCCGACATGCGGAGGGCTTTTTATTCTTATTGTTCGCGATTAGTTACAACCCATTTGTCCGAAACCATCAACGATTGCGGCTTCATACTCCTCTTCTTCTGTTTCTTCTTCGAAAGAAAGCACAAAGTCGAGTAATGAAAGATATTCTCCTTGGAAGTTCAAAGAAGCACCACTTGCAGTGATAGATCCTGAACTAGAGAAATACAATCCGAAATTGTTCCAATCCAATACATATGAGAAAGCGTTATCAGCCAAGTCATCAGTACCTCCATCGATGTCTTCAAACCAGTCCAACACTTCATAAGTACCGTTTGCTTCGCTATCATAAACAATGTAAGCTGCAAAACCATGGAAGAAATCTTCAAAGTCTGCATCTTCGCCCAATTCGTCATTAGCCAAAGCTTCGAAATCACCAGCAATACCGATTACACCAGCAACTCCATCAAAAGAGCCGCCGAAGTCGAACAAGTCCAAGCCTACCGCTTCAATGTCAATATTAAAGCAGAAAGCATAATCGATGTTCAAAGTGGTATTACCAGCAACAACGGTACCGCCGCCGCCAGCTCCACTAGACGTGCCGTTGATGCTGAAAACGATCATTTCATCGCCATCAGCACTCACCCACGAACCAGACTCAGAATACTCTGCGCCATCGTATGGATTAGCAAACGTCCAGTCTCTATTCCAGCGCTCATAGATATTGATATCCATGTAACGACCATGAACTTCATCATACAGGCGAACCATTGGAATTTGAGCAGAAATCTCACGCACTTGACGCACTTGAGCCTCTGTTAAGGTCACTTTCTTAGACCCAAAAACAGGGTTATTGCCCGAATTCGTGATTTCTTCCTTCTGACAGCCTGTGAAAACAATAGCGCCAAAGGCCAATGCCCCTGCAGCTATCGTACGAAAAATTGATTTTTTCATGGTTTAAATTTTTATTAGTTAAACAACCAACCCAAACGGATAGTACCTTGGTAGTTAGGACCCCAAGAACCGTCCTTGGTGTTTCCAACTGTAGATGTTCCGCCTTCTACACCTGATGGTGGGTTTTCATATGAAACCTCTTGGTCTTTGTCTTTCTTGTTAGCAAAGCCAAATCCGATTTCAGCGCCAAGATAGATCGCATCGCTGAAATAAAAGTCAGCACCAGCAACCAAATTTAAGCCGATTGTTGAAGTCCCATTCTTAGTAGTCATCGTTTGTACTTGTGGATCACCATCTTGATCAGTGTATTGCTCTTGATCGTCTGAGGTTGTGCTAGACATAGCAAACAACAATTCAGCACCCACATAAGGAGACAAACGGTCTGTACCTGCGAAGTGCATTTCATAACCTGGACGGATTGCGAAATCAAATGACTTTTCAGTGTCAATCAATTCCATCGCATCCGTATCGTTATCTGCCTCTTGTTGCACAGTTTCAGATTTTGTGCCACCCAAGAAAAGACCTAAACGGATCGCGCTCGATTCGCTGTTGAAGATACGCAAACGGATACCAGAAATAGAAACTGGGTTTCCGCCTAGTGGAGCAAATTGAACCTCTAGATTCTTTTCACCACCAGTTTGTTTTTGTGCCTGAGCACCTGTAACGCAAGCCAACGCTACAGCCATTGACAAAATTACTTTTTTCATAATATTGATTTATTTGGATTATAGGATGCAATGATGGCGAATAATTGCAAAATAAAAAAGAGGGGAATCCCTCTTTTTCACAACAACCCTGTTAATAGGTTGTTTTTCACTTATTTATTTGTCTTGCCTTAAAGCAAAAAATCAATTGTTTTTTACTCTACGGTCACGCTTTTGGCCAAATTCCGTGGTTGATCCACATTACAACCTCGCATTACTGCAATATGATAGGACAACAACTGCAATGGAACCACCGAAACAATTGGAACGAGACTATCATCTGTCTTTGGAATTTCAATGGTGTAGTCAGCCAACTCACGTACCGTTTTATCACCTGTATTTACTATGGCAATAAGCTTTCCTTTACGTGCCTTAACCTCCTGAATATTGCTCACTACCTTCTCATAGGACGCCCCTTGAGTGGCAATGACAATAACCGGCATCTCATCGTCAATCAAGGCGATTGGGCCGTGTTTCATTTCAGCAGCAGGATATCCTTCAGCATGTATGTAAGAAATTTCCTTAAGCTTCAACGCTCCTTCCAAAGCCACAGGGAAACTATAGCCTCTTCCCAGATACAAGGCGTTTCTTGAGTCTTTGTAAGTTTCAGCAATGCGTTTTACTTGTTCGTTGGTCTTAAGCACCTCTTCGATCTTATTCGGTACACTGTTCAATTCCGCCATCAACCGATGCAGGCGATCCTTAGTAATTGTACCTCGTTTCTCAGCAACTGCAAGTGCTAACAAATACAATACAGAGACCTGGGCCGTAAAGGCTTTCGTTGAGGCCACGCCTATTTCCGGGCCAGCATGTGTATATGCTCCGCTATGCGTAGCGCGCGAAATAGTAGAGCCTACTACGTTACAAACACCAAAAATGAAAGCACCGCGTTCCTTCGCTAACTCAATCGCAGCTAACGTGTCAGCCGTTTCTCCAGATTGTGAAATGGCTATCACCACGTCGGTAGGCAAGATTATCGGATCACGATAACGGAATTCACTTGCATATTCTACTTCAACAGGAATTCGGGCAAACTCTTCAAACAAATATTCCGCAACCAATCCGGCGTGCCAACTGGTACCGCAAGCCACAATTAATATTCTGCTTGCCTTGGTCCACTTTTCCTCATGTTGGTCCACGCCGCTCATTTTCACCGAACCTAGAGAAAGATTCAATCGTCCACGAATACTGTCGTGGATACTTCTTGGTTGCTCATGAATTTCCTTCAACATAAAACTATCGTATCCACCCTTTTCGATGGCCTCAAGCTTCATCTCCAATGCCTGTATATAGGGCACTTTCGTCTGATTTTGGATCGTAACTATTTTTAATCCTTCATTGCGATCCAATAACGCAACCTCTTCATCATCTAAATAAACCACATTTTTGGTGTATTCGATAATTGGAGTGGCGTCCGAAGCAATGAAGAACTCACCATGCTCTCCAACCCCAATAACAAGTGGACTGCTTTTCTTTGCACATATCAATTGATTCGGATTGCGTTTGTCCATCAATACAATGGCGTACGCTCCAACAACCTCAGCCAAAGCAATACGTACCGCTTCAAATAACGGCAAGTTGGTTTTAGCATAAACGTCTTCGATAAAATGGGTTAATACCTCCGTATCCGTATCACTTGTGAATGTATGCCCTTGAACCTTTAGGGCCTCTTTTAAAGTTGCATAATTCTCAATAATACCATTATGTATCAACACCAAGTTACCGTCTCCACTCGTGTGTGGATGTGCGTTTACATCATTCGGTGCGCCGTGTGTTGCCCATCGTGTATGGCCAATGCCCATGTCACCGATGCTGCTATTTTGAGCAACCAAGGCCTCTAAGTTGGCCACTTTACCTTTGCATTTATA
>JBDKJN010000036.1:0-3367 GCA_039796595.1 Bacteroidota bacterium | reverse complement strand
TAAGTGATCTTGCCATCTGCACCAGTGCGCTGAGTCAATTTTTCGCAAATCTCTACTGCGCCACGGATCTCTTGATCAACCAAAGTTCTGGCCATTTCTTGGAAAGTCTCGGTTACTTCTTCTTTGTTGTTGAATTCTGTTGAGTTAACATAATTGTCACCAACAATCTTCATCGTGGAGCTGATGGTTTTCGCCAATTCAGCTTGAGCATTAGAGCGTGCTTTTTTCTTTGCTGTTTCGCGGTCCATGCTTTCACCTGTAGCGGTAGCGCGGAAAGCTTCTTTTGTACTACGGTACTCGTCGCTTGAACAATATTCATTGATCAAAACTTCACCTGCTGGCTTTGGAGTTTCTGCCGCTTTTTTCTTCTTCCCACATGATGCAGTGAAAATTGAAATAACAACTGCAAGTGCAACTAATGTAAAATTTCTCGTTTTCATATCCCTAAATTATTTAGTGTGTTCTACTTTTTGTTTCGAGGATTTTGTCCCTCTTGTTTTCCCTATTTCTAGGATCGTGCCAAAAATAGTGGATTGTTCTTTTGTTATTGAATAAAATTTCATTTTCCTTACAGAATCGCGGAGAGTACGCTTGAAACTATTTCCGTATCGATCTTGTCCTTGGCCTTCTTATAGGCATCAGTCCCTGCTGCGTCCTTGTTGAGTTGTAGTCCTTTGATTGCTGGTATCGACTCACTATACACCACTTCTCCGGTTGACGTTTTTGTTACCGTTACCAACAAGTCCAGATAGGCAACTACAAATCCTTGAGCATTTCCTCCTTCGGATGTGTTTGCAGTCAGGTTCACCTGATAATTGCTTTCTGTTTTTTTATCGGATAAACGCATACCCTGGGTTACTAGGTTGTTCGAAAAGGCTCCTTGCAAGGTTTTTTGCGTTGCCGGTACGCCCAAAAGTTTTTCATCACTGGTCACATAGAAGCTTGGGGCAACAAACTCAATGGGTACTTCTTTTTTGTCGCCACGCATGGTTTTTAATAAACCGGTTGCCAATTTTTTGTCGATATCAGCTGGCATCAAAGCTTCAACGTCCACAGATAATTTGACCATATTGTTCTTCACTTTCGGATCGATGTCTGAAACGAGAACATATACCGTCCCTTCTGCGTTGCTCAAATTGCTCTTAGGCTTGGTGTATTTCGGCTTTTCATAATGTGAGATGACTCCAATTCCGCGAACAGGCTGGCCATTGTATGAAACAACAACATTCAAATTGGACTCGAATTTATTCTCGGCGGATAAAACCACTTTGCTGACCTTAGCTTCAAGGAATAAACCGTTGGCAACACGCTGCATGGATCTGTACAGCTCACCATCCAGATAAATATCGGCCGAGTCTGTGCGATACTTGTTAACTTCATTCCAGTATTCTTGTAGCTGTATCAAGCCACGCGTATACAGTTCGAACGCACTCACAACATTGCCCAAATTTTCTGCATCACGCCCTTTGATGTAATAGTCATAGGCGGCTGACATGGTCATGTTCTTCTTTGCAAGTTTGGCCTGTTGATATTGCGCTTTGTTGAGGCGATAATAAACATAATAGTTCTGTTTGTCTTCCCAAACTCCGGCAATTTCATAATCTTCGATTTTCGCGTCAGTGGAGGTACTAATGGTCGACATGAATTCCTCGGAAAAATTTTTGTTGACCTCCATCGTATTCAAAAAAGTTTCTCCTTGAACACGTACACTGATCTCTGTGGCTAAATCGTTGAGCGCATTTTTTTTGGCGATGTTCTGATAGTCCGCGGGTTGTGAGACCTTGCTGCAAGAGCCAATGCCGATATAATAACCTCCATTATGTGGACGACTCTGAACCCATTCTGGGGCTTGTTGTTCTTTAACCGCTGTTTCGGTGGCTTCTTGGCCAGCCTTGCACCCCGAAAAAGAGCTTGACATCAATGCCAAGGCCAGTGTCGTTAGGACTATTATTATTCGGAGTGAAACGGGTTTCGCGTACATCGTTTTTTATTTAACTTGTTCTTTAACTACTATCTTGATCTCTGACGACATTTTAGACGTCACCTGATCAAACAAATCATTGCTCAGTTCACTGAAATTGCGCATTTGCTGGTTGGAATTGAGCAGTGCATTCAGTGCACGTTTGTCATTGGCGTTCAGATTTGGGCCATTTGAATGTGCAGGGTACAAACTGGCTCCTTCTCCATCAAACTTGCCATACAAGACTTCATCTTCCATGGTTTTTTGTATGATCTCAGTCTTGATGATCTCACCCGTTTTTAAGGAGATCAATTTATATTGAAAACTAACCGTACAGGTGTTCTTGTTGTAGTACTCGGTATACTTTACTGGCTTATATCGACTTTGATAGTAATATTTGCCATCTTCTTTATTCAATACCTTTTCCTTGTATTCCTGATAACCATCGCGTGTTTTTGTACGCAATGTGCCTTTGTTTTCAGAATAACTCAATACAGTGCCTGTCAGTAAAGCAGTAGCACCAACAAGCTCACCAACCGCTACAGCTGTGTTCTGGTCCATTATGCCGCTCAACTGTAATTTTTGTTCCTGCAAGATGGCAGCCATGTGTTCCCGATCAACAACGCGTAAAAAGGGATCGGTAATGCTCGTCAGGGCCTCCAAGGTGTATGCGCCAACTTTGGCGTCCAGACCAGGGGTTCCACTTGCATTTTCAAAATTGTGAATAGCAATGGTGAAAAGGCCTTTTTCTAAACTTTGTTTTTTAAGTGCACTGGCGTCTTTATACGTTGCTTTTCGCTTGATGACCAAATCGAAGTTTTCATATGCACTGCGATAGTATCCTGTTTTAAGTTGATCAACTCCGCGACTATATAATGGCTCGAGATACGCTATGTCTGCCAAATCCTTGGAATCTTTATAGTTGGGGTCCAACTTGCGAATCTCCTTGAATTTTGACTCAGCGGATTCAAACTTTTGTTCCTCTAACAAAGTTGTTGCTTCTTCATACAACTCCGAAAGCAAAGCGCTTTTTGAATTCTGATAATCGGTTTGGTAAAAGTCTGCAATCATCAAAGTGATGCCGGCGTTTTTTATCTTTTCTTGATAATTTTGAGCGGCATGGAAGGCGTCAACAGCATCGCGATGTGTCCCAAAGTTTTTTTGTTTGGCAAATTCTCCTAGCATGCCATTCAAAACAAGTTGCCCTGTTTTTTTCATCCCGATTTGGGCTTCGACATTGCTTCTGTTTTTAAGCAGGGCGGTATAATAACTATTGG
The DNA here is from genome assembly GCA_039796595.1 of Bacteroidota bacterium. GTDB lineage: Bacteria > Bacteroidota > Bacteroidia > Flavobacteriales_D > Sanyastnellaceae > CANHSF01. The sequence goes on along the minus strand of JBDKJN010000036.1, from coordinate 130 downwards.
CAGCTTCCTCTGTAAGGCCTGCAGCCTCTTGTTTGATCGCCATCTTAGTAAAATGCTTGCTGTTTTGGCAAGCACCCAGCACCATGCTGAATAGGACGATGCTAAGGCTATAGATTATGGTACGCATAAC
>JBDKJN010000035.1:0-2537 GCA_039796595.1 Bacteroidota bacterium | reverse complement strand
GCTCGCCTTGCTGCCCTGATTTAGGATTGTTTTCAGGCTGTCGGCGTGCTGGCATGTTGGCATTGCTATGTTGTTGCGCTAAATTGGCCATTTCTGCCTGGGCGGCCTCATGAGCGGCATTGGCTCCGGCCTGACGCATTTCCTCCGAGGACATTCCACGATAGTCGCGCACCTCATTGGAATAGGTACTTTGCTGGTTAGCCAAAACATTGCGCAAAGGACCGCCAGCGTTAGGCACTTGTTCTTGAGGTGGCAATATCTCCTCAGGCGCTATCATTTCTACATCCAGCGGCATATAACGCTCTGGAGGCAAAGGAATGCTGTTGTCCTGAGTAAGCATTTGAGTGACAAAAATTACCACGATATGCAACAGCAATGACGCAATAATACATTGAAAGACCAACTCCGCAGTACGGCTGGGCTTTTCCTCGCGGAGAAAAAGCTGCGCCTGCTTGGGGTCTATCCGCAATGGGGCATTATGTTCGTCTTTAGACTTCACTGGTGTTGGTTATACCGCTAAACGCGGAAATGGTTCGATCCATTGCAAATGTGCTATGATCTATGGCAAAAAGCAGCGTATCAAGGCATAATCTTTTCACAATACGAGGCTCAATGAATTTTGGGACCCAAGGGGCGACCTATGATCTAAATCAAAATTTTCGTCAAAACGTAACATTACGGATCAATTGTTGTTTAACTTTGTGCATAACACAAGTAAATCCATAATAAAATGAAAAAAGTATTTGCCATTTTGTCGTTGGTTATGTTCTTCGGCTTTGCGATGAACGCTCAAACGACTTCAACAGACACGAAGGAAAAGACAGAGAAAACAACTGAGGCTGAGAAGTCTGATAAACCAGCTGGTTCTTGCTGCCAAAAAGGTGGTGCTACAACAGAAGGTAAGGCTTGTTGTAAGAAAGACGGCGCAGCTACAGGTTGCAGCAAGTCAGAAGGCCAAGGTGCATGCTGCACAAAAGGCGGTGCACAAGCAGGCAAAGCTTCTAAGAAAAAAATGAAAAAAGCTCCTGCTAACACAGAAGCAAAAAAATAATCGACAGTAAATAAAAAAGAGGCCGTCCCAAAGGGACGGCCTCTTTTTTTATTTAAAAATTTAAAGAAAGGCATTTTGCAAAAGCCATTTGATTCATCTAGAAATGAAAGATCGAGGGGATGATTCGGCTGCCTTTGGAAAAAAGAATGCACGAGGTTAGAGGCCATCATTGAAATTGCATCGTCATTTTGATTTTTAAATTCTTAAATCTATAAATGATTAAATAATTGTTTCATCGTGCTGCAAGCCCGCAACAGTTTAGGCACGGGCTACGTTCCTAAGCCCGCGTCATGGGACTACATCGGAGGATGTAATTTCATTTTTTCAGCGAAATAGCTGCAGAAATCGCGCATGGTATCGGCCATGGGTTTTTCGCCTGTGGCACGCTCAAAGTTATCGGCCATGGTCAGGATGGTTTGATGCACAAATTGTTTCATCTCGTCCACTTGCATTTCCTTGGTCCATAAATCGATGCGCAAGGTGTTTTGCTCCTTTTTGTCCCATACCGAAAGGATAATGGCCTTCGCCTCCGCACTTACGCCTGCTTCATCGGCCTGCCAATGGATGGTTTCAGGTACTTTGTTCTCGTCCAAACTAATTTGGAATCTGATTTCACTCGATTTCATGCCGCTAAATTAGTGGCTAATTAGGGCCTTCTGAAAAAGTAAAGGGTCAAAATTCTTCTAGACAATAAAGCGCAGATGCTCCTGAATCCATTCACCCCAAATTTGCGGTTTTCATTCGACTCCAAGCCAAAACCGTAAGAATTGGGTTTTAGTTGGGATATGAGTAGGAATCGAGTCTTTTGAGCGTCCTAAAAATTCTATGCAATCATCTCCTTTAATTGGATGCTCGCCAGTCAATAATATGATAATCTGGCGCATGCATAAGGCCCTATTTGCGCTTAGGTTGATATGCGGCTAATAGCTTTCTATCATCTTGCTCGGCCATCAATTGCGCCAAAGTGACTTCAGGATGAGCAGCCATGTATTGCGACACCATGCGCCAACCTATCCAAATGCCCAATTGTGGCGATGACTCTTGTGGAAGACCTTTGGCACCCGTAAATGGTCCTTGTGCAAACCACTTGGCTATTTCACTTGCTTTTTTGTTAAACAACTGCTCCTCGCGAGCCAATTCCTTCCAAGTATTCCACTCGTTCTGCTCTGCCCACTCCAATTCGGCCGTGCTCCAATTCAGCAACAAGGTATCTGGCACTTCGGGCAACAAGGAGCGCGTCATGTGCATGAGTTTGCCATAGAACATTAATTCATGCAATAGGTCTTTTGATTGGTATAAATGGCGGTGGGAGTGCGCAACCCAACCTTTTACCGCATCGCTGACGATGTAATCTTTTCGCATATCCACCTTTTTGTATTGCGGAATGAACTCCACACTAAGCTTTTTGGTAAGCGGATGCTCTGGGCCCAAATAACCGTCCAAAGCTATACCCAAGTACCCGTTGATCGGATGAACATTATTGGTG
>JBDKJN010000034.1:0-9399 GCA_039796595.1 Bacteroidota bacterium | reverse complement strand
TCACAAAAAATTGATTATTGCTACCATCCTGCCATTCATAGGTACATTCCAGAGGACCCGAAACAACTTCAGTTTCATTCAAACACAAAACAGCAGCGGCACCTAAATCAAATTCAAATGAATTCGTCGACACCAAAAGCACCTGACCTTGGTATTCACAATCGTTTTCATCCGTGATAAAATAAGCGTAAGAACCTGCTGACAAATTGTACAACACATCACCTTCAGCAATGAAATTGTCGGGACCAGTCCAATTGTATGAAAATGGCGACGTAGCACCATTCGTTGTAATTGCCAGACTTCCATTGCCGCTTGCATCACAATCGGGAGCTGTAGTCGTGATGGTCACGTCCCAATAATCCGGTTGAGTGATCGTGTATGAGCCCGTGAAAACATTTCCGCATGCCGACGTAACTGTAACCTCATAATCACCTGGATCAAGATCTTCAATCCAATTGGAAGTTGAAGAGAAATTATTTGGACCAGACCAGATAGCCGTAAAATCAGTAGTTTCTCCAACAATGTGCAATTCGATAGCGCCATTCGGTTCATCACCTTTGCTGAGTGGACAATTGACACTATGAACGAAAGGTTGAATTTCAGATGCACCAGCATAGGTGAAAATAGCAAGTGTCGTATTGCCTACATCACCTTCCCATCCGTCCAATTGAATGTAATAGGTCATTCCTTCCTCAAGGCAAGAAGCATACATCGTTGAAGCAAAACCATTGGTCAATCCGCAACCACCTATCATATCATCATTGCTGCTAATTAAAGTGTAGGTAGAATAGTCATCACAATCGCCTACAGCATACAAAGCCAATTGCGTATCGAAAGATTCGGCATCATTACACGTAGTGATTTCATAACTTACATCACCTTCTGCTACGAAACTATACCATAATGAGTTGGTCACGTTTTCATCGCTTTCGCACCAGGCGCCAGACAAACCACAAGGGCCACCAACAGGACTAGGTTCAGTCAAACCAGCAATTGCCGTTTCGTTATTGCAGTCAATAGGAGCAGCGTCCAACGACAATGGTATTGCATTGCAGGGAGAATCATTTTCAGGCAGGTTTACTTCGCCTGCTACAAACGACCATGTATTACCCTCATTTTGCCCCATGTAAAGAGCAGTAAGTACACCTTCCTGGAAAACTTCAAAGCGAATTCCGCCATCACCATAGCTATCTATATAGATAAGGTCGAAAGCTGCACCATCCGCCAGACATATCGAATTGACATAATAAATCGTATTGTCCAAATACTCCAGATCTGCACCACCAGGATCATTTCCGGCGCAACCAACATTTTCGTTCCCACCCCAAACCAGAGTGCCGGTGCCACAAGGCGATTGGTCGGGTACCAGTTCCCAATAACATTCCTCGCCCCATCCGTCTGTCAAAATATTCATTGAGAACTCTACTTGCCCATCAGGACATTGAGCAAGCAAAGGAATTGTCCCTAATATGGACAAAGCAATTGTAAAAAATTGTTTCATGTAAAATTGGTTAATTCTGGTTTCGTTTGTTGAACAAAGTTATCTAATTAAAAAAATGCAGACGCACGTTTGTATATGACACAAATCATTTCTGTCCGAAATACAAGTTGACAACAGCTATCAATTCGTCGTGAATAAGTCCATTACTTGCGATGATATCCTCTCCGAAAACGACATTTGGACCGGCATTAAATTCGGTACAAAATCCGCCGGCTTCATTCACAATGATAACACCAGCAGCCACGTCCCAAGGATTGAGGCCATATTCGTAAAACGATTCAAAGCGACCGCAGGCTGTCCAGGCCAAATCCAACGCAGCACTGCCCAATCGGCGCATACCACGGGTGCGGTGCGTAAAATCGCGCAATAGCTGTAAATACTGCTGTTCGCGACCGAAATCATCATACGGAAAGCCCGTGACCAGCAAGCTCTTATTCAACGTTTGAATGCCTGAAACTCGAATGGGTTGATTATTGAGCTTTGCTCCTCCCCCTTCAAATGCTTCAAAACATTCTGTTTGACCATTTGGATTGTAAATCACGCCGAGAATTGGTCGCGGTCCATCACACAAAGCGACACTGGTGCACCAAATCGGCACTTTATGGACAAAGTTGGTCGTTCCATCAAGCGGATCTATTACCCAATTTAAGCCGCCTTCAACGGGCACACCAGTTCCTTCTTCAGCAATGAACCCTGCTTCTGGTAACAACTTGGAAAGGCCCTGAACAAAGCGGGCTTCACTCTCCTTGTCCACATAAGTCACCAAATTGTTTTCGGTTTTGATATCAGCGTTGTATTCCGAGACATCATTCTGCTGACACATCCAATCACCGATTTCCTTACTTAAGGCAACCACAGCAGAGGTGAGTTCTTTGCATTCATTGTAATTCATACCTCGACAAAGATCAACAAAATTGCGAGCAGACGATATTTTTTTGACAAAATTGAAAACCATTGTAGACAAAAAGGTTACTAATTTGTTTTGAATGTTTAAACCTAGCTTTCATGACTTAGATTTGTGGGGCTGATGAAGCAATCTAGCATATGCCGATACAAATAGATAGACGTAAATTACAGCAACTTGGACGACTCGAATTGCTAGCCCGTCAAGCGGTTGAAGGATTTATTACCGGTTTGCACAAAAGTCCATTTCATGGATTTTCGGTGGAATTTGCCGAGCATCGGCCATACAATACCGGAGAAAGCACTCGTCATATCGATTGGAAATTGTACGGACGTACAGACAAACTTTTTATTAAGCGATACGAAGAAGAGACCAATCTGCGCTGCCAAATATTACTAGATGTTTCTGGTTCGATGTTTTTTCCATCGGAAGTAAAAGCTGAAGGTGACGAGCTCAACAAATTGAAATTTTCAGTTTACGCTAGTGCCGTATTGATGGAAATGTTCAAACGGCAACGTGATGCTGCCGGATTGACCATTTTTTCGGATCAAATTGAAACGCACACCAGGGCCAGTGCCAGTGGCTCACATTACAATTACCTATTTGCAGAATTGGAAAAACAATTGGGTAAGATGGGCCAACCTGGGCAGAAAAACTCCAATGTGATTTCGACCTTACACGAAATTGCAGAAAAAATACACACCCGTTCACTGGTGATCATTTTCAGTGACATGATGGACAGCACTAGCAGCAATGATGCTTTATTTTCAGCCCTTCAGCATTTGCGGCACAACAAACATGAGGTTATTTTATTTCATGTTGTAGACAGTAAGCTGGAATTGGAATTTAAATTCGATAATCGACCGTATACCTTTATTGACACCGAAAGTGGCGAGGAAATTAAGGTAAATCCAAATGACGTGCGTGATATTTATCTGGCGCGCATCAGTGATTTTCGAAAAAATCTCAAACTCAAGTGTGGACAGTTTCAAGTGGACTTTGTTGAAGCCGATATTCATGAAGGCTTTAATCCTGTTCTCTTGCAATACATGATCAAAAGACAAAAACTGTATTGATGTCATAGTATGGCGGCCCCCTATATTTTGCGCTACATAGCGGAAGGTGAGCATCAAACCCAGGACTTTAAAATGCGGATTGATGACAGCAAAAAAATTGCTCGAACCGTTGCTGCTTTCGCCAATACGGATGGAGGTAGATTATTGATTGGAGTGAAAGACAATGGTCAAATTGCAGGAGTGCGTTACGATGAAGAAATTCACATGCTGGAAGCCGCTGCAAAAATGTATTGCAAGCCGCCTGTTGATTACACCGTTCAGGCATGGAAAATTGAAAACCGTACAGTTCTAGAAATCAATATTGAACCAAGTCGAATCAAACCACATGTGGCCATTAATGAGGAGAATGAATGGAAGATCTACATTCGCCACGATGATCGCATCTTACCTGCTCCATCTGTGCTCAGGGAATATTGGAAAGGCACTGAGTTGGACCGCCCACAGCGCTATTTTCACACTGAAAAGGAAAAACGCATTTTCGAAGCACTGACGACACACGGAGCTTTGACGTTTTCACAATTAACACGACATTGCAACATACGTAAGGACGTTTTGACCAAACTACTGGCCGGTTTCATGCGCTGGGAATTGATTGACATGACCTTTGATCATGACTTAGCGAAATACCATTTGAGATGAAGACCTGGTCCTTTTTCAACATTCGAAGATTTGAGAATGCCCACATTTTGCTTTGGCTGATCAAAGACTTGTGCTGGGTTTCAGATTTCCACACGTTAGGTGTAATTATGATTATTCCTACCGCTCTCGTCGCTTTATATTTAACCTGGGTATCGCGCTCTAATCGTTCCGAACTGGTCCATAACCTCGCTGTTTGTTTATGGATATGTGCCAATAGTACATGGATGGTAGGCGAATTTTTTTATGACGAGCGCACCAAACCTCAGGCCCAACTATTCTTCTTATCCGGCCTTACATTACTGGCCATTTATTACGTTTCGGTGTGGTTTCAAAAGATGAGAGCGAAAAAAGAACATACTGAATAGTCATCTACCATCCCTCCGATCAGCGTTCAAAATGCACACTCATAGTTGAACCACAGTGATTTACTACAGTTCTTTAGTAGGAAATTTGAAATTCCAATTCACACATTGGATTAAACCCTTTTGAAGATTCTATTTTTAAACAAAAAATGGAAAGCGATGTGATCGGCAAGGCAAAGGCAGTTAGATTTGAGGCATTAAACGAGCATTCACAACACAATGAAAATACGTTCACTTCAAAGTTATGTTCAAGGCCAATGGATGGGCCCAAGCGATACAACACAAACGTTACAAAACGCGATCGATGGCAGTCCAATTTATGCAGTAGGTGAGATTAACTATGATTTTGACTCAATACTCCACTATGGCCGTACGATCGGCGGTAAAGTACTGCGCAAAATGACCTTTCATGAGCGTGGACGCATGTTAAAGGCACTGGCTTTTTATCTACAGGAGCGCAAAGAGAAATACTATGAAATAAGCGCGTTAACCGGAGCTACACGAATAGATTCATGGATTGATATCGAAGGCGGTATTGGTAATTTATTTGCATACAGCTCTCTCCGCAGACAATTTCCCAATGAACCCTATTATGTTGATGGTGATACTGCTAAACTTTCAAAACAAGGAACATTTGTTGGGCATCACATCATGGTGCCAAAGGAAGGAATTGCAGTGCACATTAATGCTTTCAATTTTCCCATTTGGGGTATGTTGGAAAAAGTCGCGGTGAATTTTTTAGCTGGAATGCCTGCCGTAGTGAAGCCAGCCACTTTGACATCGTACCTGACCGAAGAAATGGTACGCGACATAGTTGATTCGGGCATCTTGCCAGAAGGCAGTTTGCAATTGATTTGTGGGAGTGCCAAAGGCATTATTGATCATGTGCAATCACAAGATGTAGTGACTTTTACCGGTAGTGCGCACACAGGACGTAGTCTCAAACGCCACCCTCGCATAGTTGAAGAAGCAGTTCCATTCAACATGGAAGCAGACAGTTTGAATGCATGTGTTCTTGGAATGCAAGCCGCCCCAGGAACTGCAGAATTTGATTTGTTCATCAAAGAGGTTCGAAAAGAAGTTACCGTCAAATCAGGGCAAAAATGTACTGCAATTCGACGCGTTATTGTGCCCGAAAAATATTTGGAGGATGTGCAAATTGCCCTGGGTAAGGCCTTTGCACAGACAGCAGTGGGTAATCCCCGCAATGAAAAAGTGCGCATGGGGTCATTGGCCGGACTAAGTCAGCGCACCGATGTGCTCGCGCAATTGGAAATCTTAAAAAAAGAATCAGAAGTTGTATTCGGACAGAACGAAGTGAACCAGCTGATCGATGCCGATTACAACAGCGGAGCATTCCTATTCCCTACCCTATTATTGAACAAAAAACCACTTGTAAACACATCAACCCACGAGATCGAAGCATTTGGTCCCATAACCACGTTGATGCCTTATTCCGATTTGGAAGAAGCTGTGCTATTAACAAAAATGGGCAAAGGATCATTGGTATGCAGTATTGTGACCAATGACCCGGTTGAGGCTAGGGCCTTCACCTTGGGCGCTGCTTCGCATCATGGTCGTATTTTGATATTGAATGAAACTTCGGCTAAGGAAAGTACTGGCCATGGTTCACCAATGCCTTTATTGGTGCATGGAGGCCCAGGTCGTGCAGGTGGTGGCGAAGAAATGGGAGGCAAACGAGGCGTAATGCATTATTTGCAGCGAACTGCGATTCAAGGATCACCCAGTATGTTGACAGCAGTAACGAATGTATATCAGTACGGAGCAGATCAACCCGAGGCCAATCCACACTTGTTCCGTCAATATTTTGAAGACTTACGAGTTGGCGACACCGTGTTCACCCATAAACATACCGTGACAGACGCCGATATTGTGAACTTTGCCAATGTGAGCGGTGACAACTTTTATGCCCACATGGATGCCACTTCATTGGAAGGAACCATCTTTGAGCGACGCGTTGCACATGGCTATTTTGTATTGAGCAAGGCAGCAGGATTATTTGTTGATCCCAAGAAAGGCCCCGTATTGTTGAACTATGGACTTGAAGAAGCACGTTTCACCAAACCAGTATATCCTGGTATGACGATAGGTGTGCGATTTACGGTTAAGGAAAAGGTAGATCAAGAAAAACGCAATGAAGAAGATATTGCCAAAGGCATAGTAAAGTTTTTGGTTGATGTTTATGATGAAACAAACGAAACTGTTGCGTTGGCTACCATTCTAACCATGGTGAAGAAACGCGAACAATAAAGGGTGTCAGAAGCATGAGATTACAAAGGCTTTTGACATTCGTTTTGGTCTACCTGTGGATCCATCCAATGGTTTTGAGTGCACAAGAAAAAGCACCATTGCTGGAAGTCTGGGAAATGAGCGACGACATCGACAGTCTGTATGCACAAATAATGGAGGCACATCCAGATCCTTTTTTCTTTTGTTCACCACAGAAGTTGCAACAGACTTATTACAGCATTTGTGATCAAATTGATCATCCTATGACGCGTTTTGAATTTGCAGGAATTGCAAATCAGCTGACAAAAGTTATTGAGGATTCCCATACCGGATTGGATTATACCCAAATGAGTGCTTTGGCCTTTGAAAGAGGTAAACGTATCCTTCCGATCAATGTCATCACTGATTCCGAATATCGTATCATAGTAAAAAACGCATGGGACAGCCTAGTGCCTCCTGGCTGGGTGATACGCAGTATCAATGGCCATGATGCACAAGAAGCCTATCTTATTGGTTTGCATCAATATAGTTATACTGAAGCCGATGCCAAAGTTTCGAAACAGCGTATTGCCGATGCACTTTGGGCGTTGATCGTAGCGAATACAATGGATTTGGACTCCATCAATGCTGTGGAGCTGGAAGACCCAGCTACGCACCAAGTTAAAAAAATAGACGTAGCGGCTTATGAATCTGCCAAATACTATAAAATTCGCAAAGAGCGCATTAAAAAAGGGTACTACGAATCGTTAGTCTTCAAATTAGATGGCGACAATGATTATGCCTACTTGCGCGTTGGCACATTTGCGCCAACACAAAAAAAACAGTTTCGCAAACAAATTCGTAACGCCTTTAAGGAGATTCAAAATTCCGGCGTTCATCATTTGATTTTGGACATCAGTGGCAACGGCGGTGGCAGCAGTGACAATGTTGAATACCTCTATAGTTTTATCGATTCTACAGGCTACAACACACCACACAATGTTATTGGCATACATAGTCGACTGTCGGATCGTCGATCGCAATTGGCTGCCAAGCGAGCCGTTAAATGGATGTTGCGCACATTTTGGTCGGGCAATGAAGATGTAGCGGGTTATCTCAAAATTGCCGATCTCCCACTAGGCGATCGCGATACCGCCTTTTTCAGTGAGCCTACCGTTCAAAAAAATTACGTTTTTAATGGCGAAGTGTACTTGCTCATCAATGGAATGACCGCAAGCGCAGGCGTTGATTTCACCAATGCCTTTCGTCAACGAGAAAGAGGGATCATCATCGGCGAACCTTGCATGGGTCCGATAAGTGGAACGTTTGGAAATCCTGCTCTTTTTAAGCTTAAAAACAGTGGATTGAAGTTCTACATAGCCACCATACGATACAACTATGACGGGAGTTTTATGCGTTTACGAATGCCAATTATGCCCGATGTGTTTGTACCTATACTACCCGATGATATTGTCAACAATTACAACTGCTTAATAGAAGAAGCCCTGCAACAGATTGAACAACCATGACGAAAAAAATTTATACCCTTTGCCTGATTTGGATAATTGCAATTTCGAATGTTATTGCACAACGCGAATATGACTTGCGTGAGAAATTTATTAAGTCCATACCCGAACATTCTTCATTATTGCGGGATATCTATTGTCAAATCGACAGTTTAAACAATCCAAAAAACAAGGTTGCCAAAGTTTTTTTGGACAGCTTATCAACCGATTCTCTGACCAATACCTTGAATGGCATCAGCTTGGCTATGCGCATGGACTTATTTGTGCATTACAACGCATTGGCCAACAACAAAATGGCACAGAGTCAATTGTTAGAAGCGCAGAACATGGCATTTAAAACAGGCAACAACGACAGCCTAATGCAATCCGTCCACGAAGTAATGGCAAGATATTTTGAAGGACAATCGATGTGGGAGGCTGCCGCAAAAAGTTTGAAAGCCCTTTGGGAAATCCAAAGCGACATGGATCACAAAACCATTGGAGAGTTGGAATCAAATGTTGCCGAACAAAAACAAGAGTTGGACAATTTGAATGGTAAGAGTAAAACGTATGAGGCCAACATGGATAAATATATGACTTATCTGCCTTATGCCGTTGCTGGAATCGGCTTGTTGCTGGTTTTGATGTTGTGGGGAATAATTCGAAGCGCGAAATGGAAAGGCAAATGGAAGGACATAAAACAGCAATTCGAGGAGCGCAGTCAGACCATGGATGAGACACAAAAGATGAGTGTGCAATTCAAAAATGAAGGTGTACAATTCAAACAAACTGCTGAAGCTGCGATAGGGAAAATGAATGAAATCGAACAAGCCAAGGTTTTAGCTACACGTCAAGTACAGACATGGCGAGACGAGAGTACCAATGAATTGCTCGAGTTAAAGGACATGATAGAAGGAATGACGAACAACCCGTCAGTAACCGGTTATATGCAAATTCAGAATCAATTGTCCAGGTTTCAGACGAAGAATAAAGAAGTGTTAGGGCAATTGGAGAGCGTGTTGAGGAAGTAGCGAAATGGATTCAATCCATCTTAAAACGATTTCTGTCTATTTCTTTGAAATTAGACTAAAAAATAGTCTCGGCTCAGCCGAGATGACAGGCAGGTATTCTAACCATCATCGGTAATGTTTAGCCAAATTCTGAGGCTGCATACTTAGCCAAT
>JBDKJN010000033.1:0-6089 GCA_039796595.1 Bacteroidota bacterium | reverse complement strand
ACGACATTTACGCAAGGATTGATTCGTATTTTTAATACCGGTGATCTTACCCTTTCTGACGTTAGCGATGTCCCTTTTGCAAATATTCCTTTTGTAACCGTGACCTCTCCGAATGGTGGTGCCACGTATACGGGTTGTAATAATTTGAACATCACTTGGTCCAAGAGTTCTTGTATCAGTCAATGGGCAACTTGGACTATAAGTCTGAGCACTGATAATGGCGCTACATGGTCTACTATAGGTTCACCTAGCAATACCGCCAATACAACAACTCAATCGTTTAACTATTCTATTCCAGCTGGAACAGCATCAACGCAATGTAAAGTGAGGGTGAGTTATAGCGGGCAGAATGACGAATCTGATAACGTGTTCGTTATTATCCCGAATAACGATATCACCATAACAAATCCAATTGGTGGTGAAACTTACAACGCATTTAACATGCAAACGGTGAGTTGGATCAATACTCCCAATACCTCAGGGATTTACGACATCTATTTTTCTGCGTCCGGATTTGGAACCACACTTGTTGGAAATGATATCATTGGAAATTCGCACACTTGGAACGTCCCAAATTATCCAACGACAACGGGAACGATTGAAGTACGTGATGCATCAACAAGTTGTAAAAATGACATCAACGGTCCAATCACTGTAATTGCTGCTACTCCAGTTCTCACAGCACCCAATGGCGGAGAGCAATGGTACGCTGGCACATCGAGTACAATCACTTGGAATACTGCAACTGTATACTCTTCAGATGTTCGATTGGACTATTCTATCGACGAAGGTCTAACTTGGATCAACATTGTTAGCTCGACGCCCAACGATGGGTCACACAACTGGACGGTACCCAATACACCAACTTCAGTCGCACTAGTAAGAATATCCATACCAACAAATTTAAGTTATTTTGATGTTTCAAATGCGGTATTCACAATTAAACCAGCAATACAAATCATCACACCAAATGGTGATGACGGCGTTACCGAATGGGGTGGATGCACTGTAACATCCATTACATTTGAGCACTCACCAGCCTATACATCGTTCAATATTCAGTACAGTACCAATGGCGGAAATACTTGGATAAACATTGTGACAAACTGGAGCGCAATTCCAAATCCTGCCACTTACAACTGGACGATGCCTAACGTAAACAATCTCGCCACCTTAGTGCGTGTGACCTCTGCTAGCGTGAGTGATCAAAGCGATGCTCCATTCGTGATTCAAAAACCAGTGACATTAATACAACCCAACTTTGGCGGTATTCTTCAAGTCGGAAGCAACTATGAAGTGCAATGGTCGAGCGATGGAATTTCCAATATCTACGACCTCTATTACAGCACTAACGGAGGAACATCGTACACTTCTATCGTGAATGGATATGTCACTTCAACCAACACCTATAACTGGACAGTACCTGCAATTCCTTCCAGCAACTGCCGAATGGTCATTCGGGACAATATCAATACCTGTAAAGCGGATACTTCTGACGTTGCGTTTACCATCAGTACATCAGCTGCACCGATCACTATTCTTACACCAAATGGAAATGCGAACATTCTACAAGGGTGTCAGACGTATTTGATCGACTGGGTAGAAACTTCAGCTATTGCGACCTACACCATAGAATATTCTTTGAATAGTGGATTGAGTTGGACAACAATTGTTACCGACTACACCACTGCCAACAGTCAATACAACTGGGTTGTTCCAAATATCAACTCAAATAGCGTGTTGATTCGGGTGAGATCGACTTCCAATCCCAACATATTCGATTTGAGTGATGCATTCTTTAGCATAGAAGCGGGTGAACTGGAAGTCAGTGCATCAACAACCAATATTTGCGAAGGTCAAACTGTACAACTTAACGTGGAAGGTGGTAGTGGGTATAGCTGGAGTCCTGCTTCATCACTCAACATCAGTACTATCGCGAATCCCATAGCATCGCCAAGTGCCACAACCGTTTACACGGTATCATCAACCGCCTTAGGTTGTACGATGAGCGCGAGTATTGAAATCAACGTGGCTCCTGCCTCCTATGCTGCTGCAGTGACTATTTCATCAAGCAACAATGGCGCGCCTGTGTGCACTGGAACGCCAGTCACTTTTACGGCTTATGGCAGTGATGGAGGAAACGAACCAGAATACCAATGGTACATTAATAATTTGCCTGTTGGCACAAATAGCTCAGTCTTCAGTCTTCCATCGGTAAATGACGGCGATCAAATAAGTGTTCGTTTAACATCCAGTCTTGATTGCGTGAGTAACAATCCCGCATACTCGAACACTATCACAATGGAAGCATCGTCATTGGTATTGCCAACGATCAGTATTGCTCCTTCGGCGAATAACAGTCCTTGCAACGGGACCAGTCAAAGTTTCACAGCACAAATTACCAATGGCGGTACAATTCCTTCTTATGCATGGTACCTCAATGACGAACCTGCTTTGGGCAATCAATCCAATGTGACATTCCTCAATATGCAGGATGGTGATGTAATTCGAGTTGTTCTCACATCCAATAGTGCATGCGCTTCACAGTCCACTGTTGAATCAGCCCTTTATGTTGTGGAACTGAGTGAAGGGCCTGCAACACCAACGCAAATTGTTGGTTCAAATACTTTCTGTGTTGGTGATCAATTGACTTATACCGCAACAACTGTAACCGACGCCACATCGTACCAATGGACACTTCCAACTGGATGGCTAGGCAGCTCGACAGGTACATCTATTGATGTTACGGCAGGAAACAATTCGGGCAACATTCAAGTGACGTCCTCAAATGCATGTGGAACCAGTATGCCAGTTACTTTGAGTTTAGATTTGGGAGACACACCATCAGCACCATCGTTGGTCAATGGCACTCCTGCTTTTTGTTCGAACAGCACGAATACTTATACAACGCCTTCTGTGTTGGGTGCTACATCGTATACCTGGATTATTCCTTCAGGCTGGATAGGCAGTAGCACCACTTCATCGATTGATGTGATTGCATCAAGCACTGGCGGCTCCATCGGTGTTGCGGCTATCAACGGTTGTGGAGTAAGTGCATTTACGTCAATAACAGTAAATCCTGCTGCCGAATTGAGCGAACTCTCCTTGGAAACAATACCAGCTGTTTGTCCTGGAGATCAAATGCAGGTGACCGCCGACTATTCGGGCGATGTTATGAGTTTTGATTGGAATCTTCCAAGTGGATTTGTTGGAACCTCATCTGAAGCAGCAATTGCTTTGATTGCAGGTAATACGGATGGTGTGATTTCGGTGACTGCGATTGGTGCCTGTAATGAACTAACAGCTGTAGCAACGGTTGATGTATTGCCGTTGCCTCAGCAACCCAATCTCATTGACGGACCAACTGGATATTGTTCTGGCGAACAATTGAATTATAGTATAACCTCCGTACCAGGAGCTACCAGTTATACATGGACCTTACCGAATGATTGGTCGGGTGCATCCAATGGACCATCTATTGCAGTTGTAAGCGGAAGTTTGCAAGGAATCATTTCTGTTGCTGCGGTGAATGGATGTGGAGCAGGATTGCCGCAGGAACTTGTTGTAGAGCCTAACGTTACGATAGCAGCACCTAACAACATCAATGGCAGTGCTACGGTTTGTATTGGAGCCAGTGAAATGTATAGCACAACAGCTGTTGCAGGTGCTCTAAATTATATCTGGGAATTGCCTTCAGGTTGGCAAGGTAGTTCGACAGGCACATCCATCAATGCTACCGCAGGTCTGGATGGAGGAACTGTATCTGTCTACGCAATAGGAGCTTGTGGAAGTAGTGTTGCAACTACGCTCGAAATTGATTTATTGCAAGCACCAGCTCAACCTGAAGTTATAGAAGAGACCGTACACTTCTGCCCAGGAGAAAATCATATTCTAGCTGTTGAGCAAATTGCCGGAATCAGCTATACATGGTTGTTGCCGTCAGGCTGGAATGGATCTGGCAATGCAAGTCAAATAGCAGTAACAGCAGGCACACAAGAAGGAGAAGCACTAGTGACCGCAAACAATACATGTGGAACATCTATACCAAGTTCGATTGAATTAGTAGCCAATGCCGCCCCCACAAGCATATCGAGCATTGATGGACCAACACAATTGTGTGGCGCTGGAACGTACACTTATACGATAGATACTGCGCCCTTGGCGGATGGTTACACATGGAACGCGCCGAACGGTTGGATCATCGACAACAATGGAACAAGTGCAGATATCACTGTTAATTCTGGTAGTGGTATCATTTCAGTTTATGCCTACAATGGTTGTGGGTCAACTGACGTTACAACCATCTCCGTTGACATCGAATCCATAAACAACGGAATCCAACAGGATGGTAATACTTTGATTGCTCAAGCACCAGGTATGGATTATCAATGGATCAATTGTATCACGTCTCAGGAAATACAAGGAGCAACTTCACAGAGTTATGACTTCACTATGAATGGTACATATGCAGTAGAAATTTCGAGCGCGAACTGTTCAACCACTTCGGATTGTATTTCAGTTGTATTCGTTGGTACCGAAGAATTGGATGCAACATCGATCGCGCTTTATCCAAATCCTGCGAGAGAATATATTCAATTCAACGTCAATTCCCAACAGGTTGGAACCAACTATGTTGTTTACGACTTAACAGGGCGTATCGCACAACGCGGAATAATCAATAATACAACAACACGCATCGAGCTAGAATCGCTTTCTTCTGGTATGTATGTATTGGAAATTGACGCGATGTATCGTCACGAGTTTGTAGTGGCGAAGTAAGTTTTCTTAATTCGAACCAAAAAACTAGGGCAAGTTGAGAATTGTAATTCTTTACTTGCCCTTTTATTTTTTTATCACTTAATAATCGCAGTTCAAGAAATATGCGCTCTCAATATTCGAAAATGAATGATTTATTCCAATAGATTAGACCCGATAAGCAAGTGAAATAAAGTAGAGTTATACCAATTGCGAAAATGGCGTCAAATACCTGTACTCTATAATTAGCTGCTTTTTCAATGGCCGGCCCTAACCCTCGTTCGGAACAAAATATAAAATACGTAAAGGGTAAAGCGAAAACAATTAGAGACACTTTTACACCAATCAATATATTATGGTTCATGTCGTGAAAAAAAAATCGCATTAGTACACCGTATATGCCCAATAATGTAAAAGCAACACTAAGAAATAGAAAAATAAAATACGCAAAATTGGCCCTATCCCAATTGGCAAGCATCGTATTAAAAACCACATGCCAAAATCCCAATACCTTCATAATTTATTAGATTTAGGCTTCACGTTAACCATAACATCCTATTCGTACAAAATAAACCAATTCCTCACTCGAATTGAGACTGAAGTCACACCTCTTTAATACCTGGTTGATAGTTCTTTGTGCTGAATAATCACAAGCCCGAAACACCCGATTTAGCCGCCTTCAAATCATCCAAGGCTTTCAAACTCGTTTCCATTTCGCGCTTTTCTTCTTTGAGTTCTCCAGTCGTTTTATCCAATTCGGCTTTGGCCTCATTGCCCTCTGACTCATGTTTGGCTTTACGTGATGAGAGTGTATTGTTTTGTCCCTCAAGTTTGATTTGAGCCTCTTCTTTTTTGAGCAAAGCATTTTCAGTCTTGGTCTTCTTTTCGCTCGACGCCGTCAAACGCTTCTGGAGTTTAGCTTGTGTTTTACGCAACTTAGCCAATTCTTTGGTTACACGTTTTCCTTCTTTAGACGCCAAGGTGCCATCATTGTACATTGTATTGTAGATCACCTCCTTGTCATGGATGATTGCATTTTGTTGATCCAACTCCTTTTGTGCTTGCTCTTGGGTTTTTTTATCTTGCTCTAAAGTCGAGTGCAGAACCTTTATCTCCTGATCGAGCTCATTGCGTTTAAGCGACAATTCTTGCATTTCGCTACTAGCCTTTCCTACGCTCTCATTCGCGTCTTTGATTTTCTCATTGAGCTTTACGATCTTTCCTTCCGCCTTTTCTACGTCCTTTGCCTGGCGCTCATATTCTTTTTGTTGATCTGCGATCACCTCATCGTATCGTTTGATATAAAACTCTTTGATTTGTGTTTTCAGAGACTA
>JBDKJN010000032.1:0-14397 GCA_039796595.1 Bacteroidota bacterium | reverse complement strand
GCAATACAACCAAACACCGGAACTGCACAGGTCAATGTGAATGGGCTTCCAGAAGGGCTTTATTTTCTTACTGCCACTGCCATGAATGGACGAACTGAAAAATTGAAATTCTTGAAAAACGGAAAAAATTAGTTGGCGTTACTTTCTTTCAAGGGCTTCGCTATGAGAGAATTTATTTAAGGAGAGATCTCGTTTCATGGCCGTGTGATGATTCAGGTTCTAGCGCAAAGGTTTCTTCGGCCAAGGATTATTCGTGTATCAATCTTGTTAGCGACGCAATGCGTTGCGTCGGTAGAGGCAATCCTCCATTCAAGGGCTACGCCATTTAAAAATTCCTATTTAATGATTTAAGGGTGATTTCGTTTCAAACGTGATTTTCGTTTCTTTAAATCTTTAAATATTAAATCTCTAAATCTATAAACTCTCCTGAATCACTTTGCTTCGTTCGTTCTCTTATTCCCCGACCCAATGTAGGTTCCCAATGCCCAACTGCGCTCTACAAAAACAATGCGCTGCGATGCCCGCGCGTCATCGGGCCATTGCAGGAGTATGTCATTCATTGAGGTCCATCCGCATTGGGCATTGACTTGAACAAAGAAATGTTTGCCCATCTCAAAACGACCTCCACAATTTAAACTCATGCCTATACCAGCGACGTGTGGTTTGTTTTCGTAGTGCTTACCGTAGAATGTGAAGTCCGTCCATGGTAACATGAATCCAAAGGACGGTCCTCCGTAGAGTACACCAGTAAATTTCCTGTTGCGAGATCGACAAAACGGAAGGCGTTTCTCGAGGCCTGCGCGTACGAAATTGAAACCATCGCTGTGATGGTAATTCATGAACGCAGGCGTGTAAAGGAAATATTCATGGTTGAATTCGCTAGAGTGATTTTCCAATGGATATTTTGTAGGATCAATTGTGCCGTTGATGCGGATGTATTGTGTTGGTACCAAATGGTATTTCATGTGATCCCAACCAAGTGAAATGGAGAGATCAGGACGCAAGTAATAGCCGGCTCTAAAATTGAATTGCGGCACGGTTAGTTGCGTTGGATTAAAATAGACCGCAGGGTCAAATTTTTCAGGCATGTCATGAGCCCACGCACGTTCGAGTGTGAAGTCATAACCATCGCCTTTGAAGTGGACATCGCTGCGATTGTAATACGCGCGATTGTATCCCCAATAAAAATAAAAGGAACGATGTTTATCGGTCTTGTCCAATACCTCACTTTGACCAAACATTGGTAAGGTCAGTAGAAGTAGCAGTGAGCATATCACACAGCGCATGTTACAAAGGTAACATGGTTCGTGATGCATTTACATTCTTCGTAACACCCGATCCAATTCATTCAAAGCAAAAGGCTGAGTGGTTGGACTACTGATTTTTCGATCTTTTGTGTTGCCGCTGATATAGGCCATTTGTGGTGTGTCGCTCGCAGTGTTCAGCACCAGAATATGGACCGGTTCATTGTTTGGAATACCACTGAAAGTGTAGCCTTCGCCATTGTAGTTGCCACGGAGGATGGAATTGTAGCGATCAAATATGAGTGCCACCATACATTTTGAATCGGATATTTGGAGATTCAAATCAACCATATCATCGGATGCTACAAAACGATCGCAATTGATCCAACCTAACTCTGTTGAAGACATCACATAATAATCCATGATGCCCGGATTGACATTGGTGACAACGGCGGTGGAGTCTTTGCCGTACGTTTTTCGGAAAGACTTAGCGAAGTCGTTTTGAGATTGCGAGACTTGACTGGTAAATGACAATATGCAGGCATGATCCACAACGTATTTTGGCATCAATACATCGAGACGCAATGCAGGCATGGTTTGAAGAAAGGCGGCTATGGCTTCGTCATAAGCGCGATTGCCACTGGTGTGTGAGATGTAATACGATTTGAAATTTCCTTTTTCGTCCACCTGAAAGGTGATTTCGCTGCGCAGTTTATCATTGCAAAAGTCGTTGACCATTTCAATGTTTGGATTGAATGAACCGGTAAACCATTGACTCAAGGTCTGACCATTGGCAAGCTGCCAGTTGAAATAATCCATCTTGCTTATTTTTTCGTCACGACGGAGTTCGGATTTGTTGATTTGAATATAACAAGTGGTTCCTGGCGACACCATTGCGCTCATAGCTGGAGCAGCTGGTGGGGTAATCAGTGAACCTCCCAAGACACGGCGAATCTCAACTTTTTCACCGGTCTCCAGGTCTTCGTAATAACGAACGGAGAGGTCTTCATCTATCCATGTTGATTCGGCCAATTCTTCTGCTGTATAGCGGTCTTCGGCCAATTTCCAGTTGATCAAATCATCGGTGTTCCACTGTCCGTAGAACAATTTAAAATCATCTTTTGGTTTTTCATGCTCTGGGAAGGCGATGATATAACTACTCGACTCTGCAATATGTATAGGGCCTTTTTTGTTGGATGCGATGAGATTCACCATTCCTCCCGTTTCAAGCATTCGACCGTCACTGGTAGTGGTTAATTTGGCCCGAATAATATCTGCAGTAGTGTAGTATTCTTCAACAATAAGGTCAAAGGGCTCGTTGACCGGGGTGCCATCTTCATAAACAAATTTGGTATTCGAAAAATCAAGTCGAGTACCTTGGGGACAGACAAAGGGTTTGGTGTCTGAGGGATCAACACGATATTTTTTTGATTTCGGAGACCATTTGTCAGCTCGCAAACGAATTTGCTCAACGTCATTGCTAACCAAAACGTTTGGAGTTGGACTAACTGACGAGGGGGTTTCTAATGGTCGAGATGTGGTGGTAGTGGCGGCATTATTAAGGAGTCCGATATAAACTACTCCCATAGTTGTAATAGCGGCCAAGGTCCATAAGGTTGGATTTTTCATTTGTTGCAGGTTGGTTTAATTGAGAAACTAGGATTTCCTTTGGAGCAGCTGTTTGGATGAACGATGGACCTCACCACTTATTGTTTGAGTGAATGAAACTAGTGAAATGCCTTTCTTCACGATAATATCGTTGAAATTCACTAGAAAACCACATCAGAATTCATGAATTCCCACCATCTTTGTTGAGATTCAATGATAACCAGTTCTAAAATCCGATGGTCGTGGGCACTGCTCAATTTGTCTATCGCGCTGTTGGCGTGTCAGGAAAATAACAACAGCAACGCGGCTGAGGATATAGTGCGTGCCGATCAGGGTGGGGATTTCAGAGGGGTGAATATTGGCGATGAACGGGATGTAGTGATGAGTATGGAAAATGCAGAAACCGTTCATAGCATGCCCGACGAATTGATTTATAGGGTTTATCCAAATGGTACAGATAGTGCATGGTATGATATCACCTATAATTTTGATGACCAGGGATTGTATGATATTTCATTGGACGTTTTTCCAAAGGACTCTTCAGGTATGCAGTCGTTGAAACAGAACTTTATCAATTATTACAAAGAGCGATATGGTGAGTGCAAACAATCCAATGGTTTCTGTGCTTGGCGCGCTCTTACTTCCAATGGGCACATTGTCGATATTTATCTAACCGATTCATTGCGAATGGAAGGACGTCCTCGTCTGCGTGTCAACTTTAATGAATCACAACAATGATGCTCGAAGAAAATCTTTTGCTCCGCATTCGCAATTTGTCCATTGGTTTTCGAATGGGACAACACGTAAAGGTAGCTGTGAAGGGCATTGATCTGGACGTGTTTCGCGGTCGTACGTTGGGTATCGTTGGTGAATCGGGCAGCGGTAAATCGGTGTCGAGTTTGAGTTTGATGCGGTTGTTACAAGAAGACAAGGCCGTGTTTCTGGATGGTACGGTGTGGCTCCACAATTCGTTGCTGAATGAGTTAAATTCTGGTTGCGAAAAGGATGGAACATATCATGTGCGATGCGCCGCTTCTCATCCTGTGTTTGCTGAATTACGAGGCAAACATTTCGCGATGATTTTTCAGGAGCCAATGACCGCATTAAATCCCGTTATGCGTTGTGGCGATCAAATTGTAGAAATGTTGAAGTGCCATTTTGATATTTCACGGCAGGATGCAAGGGCAAAAGCGTTGGAATTGTTTCGTGAGGTTTTGTTGCCGGTGCCGGAAGAAATGCTGGATCGATATCCGCATGAGTTGAGCGGGGGCCAGCGTCAACGTGTGATGATTGCGATGGCCATGTCTTGTCAACCGCAGTTGATCATTGCCGATGAACCCACAACAGCGCTTGATGTTACCGTACAACGCGAGGTGCTGGAATTGTTGAAACGCCTGCAGACTGAACGCGGGATGGCAATGATTTTTATAACCCACGATCTGGGGGTTGTGAAGCGAATGGCCGACGATGTTTTGGTGATGCGCAGTGGTCAAATGATCGAAATGGGCACGGCAGATGATGTATTCCATAGACCAAAAGAAAAATACACGCAGGCATTGTTGGCATGTCGCCCAAAATGGGGACAAAAACTTCGTCGTTTACCTACTATTGTGGATGTCGAAAACAATAGCGTTGATACCTCGACAATAGCAGCACTTGAACGCAATGAACCACTTATACGTGTTGTGAATCTGTCCAAAACATTTACCAAAACTTCAGGTCTATTGGGTACGAAGAAGGAAGTGTTTCATGCCGTAGATCAGGTGACCTTTGATATTATGAAAGGCGAAACGCTGGGTTTGGTCGGTGAAAGTGGTTGCGGCAAAACAACCTTGAGTAGAATGTTGCTGGGCCTCATACCATCCAGTTCAGGACAAGTGTTGTACAACAATTTGGATTTGACAAAAGCTTCTGCTTCACAATGGCGCGAAGTCCGAAATGATCTTCAAATCATTTTTCAAGATCCTTATTCTGCTCTCAATCCGCGTTGGAAAATTGGGGATGCTATCCAAGAACCAATGGAAGTGCGAGATTTTCATGGCAGTTCTACACAACGCAGAAAAGTAGTGTTGGATCTATTGGAAAAAGTAGGATTGCCTGCCGATGCTGCGGAACGATATCCGCATGAATTCAGTGGTGGTCAACGCCAACGAATTGTGATTGCGCGTGCTTTAGCCACGCAGCCCAAATGGATCATTTGCGATGAAAGTGTTTCTGCATTGGACGTTTCTGTTCAGGCGCAAGTTTTGAATTTGTTGAATGATTTAAAAACCGAATTTGGGTTGACCTATTTATTCATCTCTCATGATCTGAGTGTGGTGTATCATATGTGCGATCGTATCATGGTGATGCAAAAGGGCCGCATCGAAGAGATTGGTGCTGCTGATGATGTGTTCTTCCGGAGTCAGTCGGCGTATACGAAAAGGTTATTGGAGGCCACTTTGAGTTGATTGCCTGATACGTGATAGTTTACCATGCAAAGGGCATTCCTATGATCTCGTTTCGCCTTCGAATTACCATCGGCATTCGAGTGTTTTCACAGAAAGGATTCATGATAAGTAAATAAATTACTGGAAATCGTATCCCCATAATGGGGGATGGCGAGGTCACAATGGCGATAATACTTTCGCAGTGATCAATAATTTATTTGAAGTATGAAACAATTCTCTGCATTTTCCATTTTGTTATTTTGGTTTGGTATCAACGCATTGCAGGCTCAAATCACTGAATCTGAACCTAACAATGCAATAAACGCTGCCAATGCGCTCCCGCTCGGCGAGACAATGACGGGTCAAGTTTGTATTTGGAATAACGAAGATTGGTATCAGGTGGTACTGCCGGAAGACGGCTTCTTGCAAATTACTGTGACAAGTGCTGGTGCCGGCGACAATCCCGCTGTACCGTTTCAGTTTCAATTGTATTCAGCCGCAGGGAATCCATGGAATGCTTTCGCGCCAACAGCAGGAGAGTTCGGTGTCATGATTACCGATACGGCTGGATGGTGTTGTCTTAAGGCTGGAACGTTTTACCTGCAGGTATATTCCGGTTACGCATTTGACTATTGTTATGATTACGAAGTCACTCTTGATTTGGTTCCTGCTTCATTTGGAAATGATATGGAACCGAATTCCAGTTTAACTGATCAGTTGTATGTAGTTCCATACAATACGGCTGTTGAAGGGCATGTCTCTTTCATTAGTGATCCTCAAAGTTTTGGAACAGACGGTCACGATTATTACAAGATTGTTCCGCCAATCAATGGCTTGATGCGCCTGTTTATTGAGAATGAAGCGCAAAGTACTGGCAGTGGAAATTTGAGCGTAATGCTATACAATAACAATGGCAATCCATGGTATCAACAAACTACTCCTATTGGGCAGTTCCAAACACCTAATTCGGACACTTTGTATTGGGAATGCACACCAAGCGATACCCTAATCGTAGAGATTTACAATACAAATTATTATGACCGCGGCTATGCTTACCGTTTTCGATACGATATGGTGGCCCCGCTCTACTCCGATGACGTAGAACCTAATAATACTACGGCAACAGCTCAATTGATCGACATTGCAAATCCAACCATGGGTAATCTATTTTATTATGGCGATAATGGTGAAGATATTTTTAAATTTCTAAAACCAGACACCGGTTTTTTCAAAGTGCGAGTGTCTTCTTCCACCAATTCATCCGACGGAACTTTGGGGACCAAATTGATGGTCATGGACCATAATTTTAATCTGGTTAATTTTGTTACGGCACCACTTGGAGTAAATGGCGCAATTGGTATGGATTCCCTTTATTTTCCTTATCTTGCTGCTGACACGTTTTATGTACGTGTGACGAGCGATTACGCCTATGCGGCTTGTCGTTCCTATATTTTGGAATTTGACTACAATGCCGTTCCTGACCATGTTAACGAACGTCTTACCAAAGGCTTGACACTTTATCCCAATCCAGCGTCTTCTCATTTTTTCATAGATGGTCGTGATTGGATTGGTAATGCAGAGTTCGTTCTTATCAATTCACTTGGCGATGTCGTGATGAAAAAACAATGGACTGGCAATGGTTTGCATCAGGTCGATTGCGCTGGATTTTTGCGTGGGATGTACGTGGCGATGGTGTCCAACGGTGGCACGTTCTACACACAACGTGTTGTGATTGGCGAATAGTACATTCACCTGCGCATCTACTTTTAGCGAATGCACGTGAAGCAAGCATCGATGCAATGGGTGAAGCGCATTGCTCCCTATGCATAGTGATTTCGGGTTATTCGGTATATTTGTTTCAGACAGCAGAACATTGCGCTATATCTTTTTTGTCATATTTCTTTGGGTTTCCCAGTTTTTGTGCGCTCAATCGGGAGAGCTGACACTGCGTCGTTTTTCAACTTCTGATGGATTGTCTGATAACAATGTGCGATGCATGTTAGTTGATTCAAAGGGCTTTGTTTGGTTAGGCACAGATGATGGTCTGAATCGGTTTGATGGGTTGGAGTTCGTCACTATACGGAGGCACGGCGGTACTAGCTTTTCTCTTTCTGGCAACATTGTAACAGATGTAAAAGAAGATGCCGATGGTACCTTATGGATAGGCACTCGGGATGGTGGGGTATGTCAGCTCAACACCAAAACAGGTGAAGTTTTTCATCCCAAACTGATCTCGTCTAATGGTGCTGAGCAGAGGTATGTGAATTGTGTTTTTTTGGACGGTCCGGAAACACTTTATGTCGCCACGGACAAAGGAGTGTTTGTAAGCCATGACCGCAGAAATTTTAAACCCATTGCACCAGCCAATTCATATTCGTGTTACGATATCGCACGATATAACAACCAAATCATTGCGGCCGTCAATATGTTTTCTTTGGGCGCAATTGTCGGTGATAGCTTGACTTACTTGAATTACCACCCAAGCTATCGTGTACCTTATCCAGCGCATTCCTTAAACGATTTGTTCGTTGACGGCGCCAATACGTTATGGGCTGGGGCATGGGACAATCAGTTGCACAAATTTGATGTTTCATCTAATTCGTTCGAACATATCCAGATTCTTCATGAGGAGGAGATTAGCTACACTGATGATGAGGTGGTGTCTATACACGAAACCTCGCTAGGAGTGCTTTGGTTGGGCATGAAATCCAGTCGCGTTTTAGCTTATAATATTCTTTCTGGTGAAACATATCCCATTCAATTTTCATCCCGCGAGAGTGGAAAATTGAATGGCCGCCGCATTCATTTTATTTTTACTGATGATGAGCAACGCACTTGGATAGGTACCGACAATGGATTGCATTTGTACCATGTTACGTCTTCGAATTTTATGGTTTACCCGTTGCCGGAAGCTGCGTCCGTCACTTCGTTTACGGAGCTTGGAGAACGCATTTACGCTACGAGCACGAGTGGTTTGTATGCTATAGAAGATGGTCGTGTTATCAAAGTCAGTGATCAACCTACTCAGGCCTATTCTTCCATGGCAAATGGAGAAATGCTGCTGATAGGAACCAATAGGGCCATCAAACAGTTCGATCCGAAAGGAGGCACTTTAGATTATTGGACCGAACAACAAAACATAGTTTTTGACGTCAACGAGATCCTCTCATCGCGTTATTCCTCGCTAAGAAAAATCACACACAGTGGTAAGAACTATCTCATGGCGATACCTTTTGGACACGGTGTTGTATTAAGTGATTTGAACAGTAAGCGTTGGGCCCTGTGCGATGTCAGAACACAACTGGGAATAGAAAACTTGATTCGAAATTTCTATCAGGATAGACAGGGCAGGTTGTGGATTTTAGGCAGTAATTATGGGCTGACAGAAGCAAATTCGTTTTATTACCTAGAACAGAACAATCCCGTTGAATTGGATGATATGTTAGGTTGGGACAACTTATCGTATAATATCAATGGAAATTGTTATTCCAAAGGATTGCTCAGTAAGGAATTGACAGCATTGGTGGAAAGGGAGGATGGTCGGTTTTGGATTACTACCCAGGGTGCGGGATTGTACAGTTACGACCCCAATAATGCTGAAGCAGGTTTTATATCTATTCCATCTCCGTTACAATCGATGCAGAATATGGTTGCCGATGAAAAAGGTAATCTATGGATTGTTGCATCAGGTGGTTTGTTGCAGTACGATGTTCATTACAACACTTGGCGACGTTTTGATCATAGCGATGGCCTCCCGATTTCAGGCCTTAGTTATGCGATGTATGTCGATAAAAATAAGAGGTTTTATCTGGGTGGAAATGAAAGCATAGTGTCCTTCGATCCCAATCAGGTCATTACAGGTGCAGAGCAGCCCAAAACGCGCTTGACGCACATTACAGTGATGGATCAACCCGTTGATACCCTTTTGGCAATGGAATCTTTTGAATTGGATCACGACAAAAACTTTATTTCCTTTTCTTTTACGGGCCTATGTTTTTCTGACCCCAAGGCAGTCATTTATGATTACCGGCTGGAAGGTGTCGATGAGCAATGGCGCTCCAATGGCAATGACAATAAGGTTTCATATAGCAATTTGTCACCAGGAGAATATGTATTTCGCGTGCGAGCCAGAAATTTGAACGGGACCGATTCAAAGGAAGAAGCCTCGATCAGGTTTGTTGTGCTTCGCCCCTTCTATCTGCAATGGTGGTTTTTGCTTTCTGTCTGCCTTGTGTTTTTGATCGGGACTTTTTTGATTGTACGATACATTCAAAATCAAAACCAAAAAATTGCTACGGTCAGAACAAAAATCGCGCGCGATTTGCATGATGATATTGGCAGCGCTCTTGGTAGTATCTCGTTTTTTAGCGAAACCGCTATTCGAACAATCCATGATCAAGACCAAACCAACACAAAGTCAATCCTGGAGAAAATTGGGCATACTTCCCGGGAAATGATTGGGAACATGCACGACATCGTTTGGGCGGTAAATAGCCACAATGATGGTGTGCAGAATATGATTGATCGCATGAAAACCTATGCTGCGGACATGGTAGCTTCGAGTGATGTTCAGTTGTATTTTGAGGGGCATGGTGATTGGTCGAATTCGAAAATATCCATGACCGAACGAAAGAATATTTTCTTGGTGTTTAAAGAAGCTATTTATAACAGCCATAAGTATTCAGGTTGCAAAGCCATTCACATTCGCTTGGATAAACCTGTGAATTCACGCATGCATTTCATCATTGAAGACGATGGAAATGGTTTTGATCTCGAACAAAAATTAACCACAGGTAATGGATTGCGGAATATCAGGGTGAGATTGGATGAAATAGGAGCACGCCATAGTTTGCAAACGGCGGAAGGCAAAGGAACGCGACTGGAAATTTGGTTATAGAGGTAATAGCACGAAAGCAAATACAGGAATTTAGAATCACAATACTGAAATAGAAATGGCCATTAAAGTAATTCTGTTTGACGATAGCAAATCCATCAGAGAGTCCCTTGCAATGTTATTGAATACCGATCGGCGATTCGAATTGACGGGTGCGTATGAAAGCACTGATCGTGCGGAGGAATTGATCGCTATCGGTAAACCGGATGTGGTGCTAATGGACATTGATATGCCTGGTCGCAATGGCATTCGTACGGTGCGTGATCTTCGGGCTCAGTTTCCACAATTGCCCGTTATCATGCTGACTGTTTTTGATGATGCTGATCGGGTATTTGAGTCGCTGCGCTTTGGGGCCATGGGTTACCTACTCAAGAGTTCTGCACCGTCAAGAGTCTTGGATGCCCTCATCGAAGTATACGAGGGTGGAGCGCCCATGACCCCCAGTATTGCACGCAAGGTTATGCTTCAATTGCAGGATGAAGAACCAAAACAAATGGTCGATTATCAACTCACAACGCGCGAGAGGGAAGTTTTGGCTTTGTTGGTTGAGGGGCATTCGTACAAAATGATCAGCGGTCAATTGGATATTGCATTCGAAACTGTGCGCTCTCACATTAAAAGAATTTATGAAAAACTGCATGTACAATCCATGACCGAGGCTGTTTCGAAAACACTGCGCGAAAAATTAATTTGACGACGGAAAAGGTCGATTTTCTTATTTCAACCAAATAAGTTTAAAGGTTGCCGGTTTTTGCAAAGCACCAAGGCAAGTCATAGTGGAATCTGCCCTCAGGTAGGGACGGGTCCTGAAGCTCATTTCTTCCCTATTCCTTGGCCATTTTTGGGCTACATTTGACCCACATTTTACGGTTATGCAGGAAAAATTCGATATTCTCGATAAAAAGATAGCGGAAGCTCATTTGGGCGGTGGTCAAAAGCGCATAGACGCGCAGCACAAACGCGGTAAGCTTACTGCGCGTGAGCGTATTCACTTCCTTCTCGACGAAAACTCATTCGAAGAATTGGGTATGTTGGTTACCCATCGTTCTACGAATTTTGGCCTAGAAAACGAAGTTTATCTGGGCGACGGGGTAGTGACTGGATATGGCAAAATCAACGGGCGTTTGGTTTATGTGTTCTCACAGGATTTTACCGTAATGGGCGGATCATTGGCCGAGGCACATGCCGAGAAAATTTGCCGCATCATGGACCTCGCCATGCAAAATGGCGCACCAGTTATAGGACTCAATGATAGCGGTGGTGCTCGTATTCAAGAGGGTGTGGTGTCATTGGGTGCATACGCAGATATTTTTTACCGCAATACGCGCGCCAGTGGTGTTGTTCCACAAATCAGCGCGATAATGGGACCTTGTGCTGGTGGTGCAGTGTATTCACCTGCGTTGACTGATTTTATCATGATGGTCGAAAATACCAGCTATATGTTTGTTACCGGTCCCAATGTGGTTAAGACAGTGACTCATGAAGAGGTGACATCTGAGGCACTCGGAGGCGCAATCACCCATGCTACAAAGAGCGGTGTGACTCATTTTACCGCCGAGAACGATATAGCCTGCTTGAAGATGATTCGTCAATTGTTGAGCTATATGCCGCAAAATTGCGAAGAGCAGGCTCCATCTTTGCCCACGGATCATGGCGACCACACACGCCCGGCTCTCGATACGATTATTCCCGATAATCCGAATCAACCTTATGATATGCATGATGTGATTAGTCAGGTCATCGATGCTGAATCATGGTTTGAAGTGCATAAGGACTTTGCAGAAAATATCATTGTAGGTTTCGCACGTCTCAATGGCCAAAGCATTGGTGTTGTGGCCAATCAACCTGCATACCTAGCCGGTGTACTTGATATCAAGTCAAGCAAGAAGGCAGCGCGCTTTGTCCGTTTTTGTGATGCGTTTAATATTCCTTTATTGGTTTTCGAAGATGTTCCAGGTTTCTTACCGGGCACGGATCAGGAATGGAATGGCATCATTTCAAATGGCGCTAAGTTGCTTTATGCATTCAGTGAAGCTACCGTACCACGTGTGACAGTGATCACCCGCAAAGCATACGGCGGTGCATACGATGTGATGAATTCAAAACATATCGGTGCGGACATGAACTATGCCTGGCCATCAGCCGAAATTGCTGTGATGGGTGCAAAAGGCGCAGCCGAAATTGTTTTCAAAAAGGAGATTGCTGACGCGGCTAATTCCGAAACAAAATGGAAAGAAAAGGAGTCAGAGTATGCTGAACTTTTTGCTAATCCATACAGTGCGGCACAACGCGGATATGTGGATGAGGTTATACGTCCTTCGGACACGCGTCAAAAATGCATCAAAGCCTTCGAAATGTTGCGCAATAAGGTTGACAACATGCCGCGCAAGAAGCACAGCAATATGCCATTGTAATTCGCATGAATCTAAAATGGATTTGGACATGGATAATAACGCTTTGCTCACTTGTTAGTGTTGCATCGGTTACACCTTCCGATTCCATTTTGAATGTGCCTTACGATAAATTGGGGGCCAATCTTACTAAATCAGAAGAAGCGTTACGCACAGTCTGGATTTTAGCATCTAAGAACAACGATTTTCAACGACGCGCTAAAGCGGCGCAAATGCTCAGCACTGTTCATTATCTCAGCGGAGCATATGACTCATCATCGTTCTATATTTTAGATGCCATTCGTTTGTATGAACAACTCAAAATGCCGGCAGAATGGGGGTATGCGTATTGTGAACACGGCTATCGAATCAAACGTCGAAATCTCAACGAAGGGTTTCGATTTATGACATTGGGCATTCAAATTTTGGAAGAAAATAATTGCAAAAATGAACTCACTGGTGCGTACGATAATTTTGGTGTGTTGTATGAATTGAGGAGTGATCTTGATAGCGCTGAGTTGTTTTACAACCGTGCTCTGCAGCTCAAGGAATCGTTAAATGATAGTCTAGGTATTCCTTATAGTTTAAATAATTTAGGTGGAATTTCGATCATGCGCGGCCAGTATGAACGGGCATTGCCATTCATTCAACGTGGTTTGCAAATTCGGCAATTGCGCGGAGATCGTCTTGGTGAAGCAGAGAGTTGCACCCTTATGGGCGAATTGTACCAGGCCTGGCAAAAATGGAACCTGGCTATTGAATGGTTTACTAGGAGTTGCGACAGCTATCGCGAGCTGGGTGTTCCTTTTTCTTTGCAACAGAATCTACAAAACTTGTCGAAGTGTTATGAAGAAACC
The DNA here is from genome assembly GCA_039796595.1 of Bacteroidota bacterium. GTDB lineage: Bacteria > Bacteroidota > Bacteroidia > Flavobacteriales_D > Sanyastnellaceae > CANHSF01. The sequence goes on along the minus strand of JBDKJN010000032.1, from coordinate 975 downwards.
GGTCAATTCGAATTGGCAACACAGGCGTTGCGCACAAGTATGGCTTTGAAGGATAGTTTGCTCAATGAGAAGAATCTAAAAATCGTCAATGAGTTAGAACAGAGGTTTAATCTTGCAGAAAAGGATAAGTCAATTGCTGTGCTCCAGGAAAAGGCTGCCAAAAGAATGATGGTGGCTGCGTGGATTGCCGCGGCTTTGATATTGACTGCGGGGATTTTTGTAGTGCTTTTGCAGCGCAACAAACGCAGAGCCGCTGCTGCGCGTGATGCGGCTATCATAGCTGAGCGAGAACGTGGACTTGAAGCGGTTTTTGCGGCCACAGAAGAAGAGCGCAAACGTATCGCTAAGGATTTACATGATGGAGTCGGCCAACAACTCAGCGGCTTGCGTATGGGCTTTGAAAGTCTTACATCAGAAGTGCGCACGGTGCTGCCGCACAAAAGCGAAGTGATTGATCGCCTGACTCGGGTCATTGACGAGGCGTGCACTGATGTGCGAAGCATTTCACATCAGATGATGCCTAAGGCTTTAAGCGAATCAGGTCTGATTGCCTCATTGGAGGATATGCTCACAAAAAGTCTTGGTGTCACGAAAGTGCACTATCGATTGGAGCATTATAAGGTCGAGGGAATGCGTTTTTCGGAAAAGATTGAGCTGGGCTTGTATCGTGTATGCCAGGAATTGATCAACAACATCATCAAACACAGCGGGGCAAGCGAGGTGGTAGTGCAGTTGTTTCGCAACAAAGATCTGTTGATTTTGATTGTTGAAGACAATGGGCGAGGTTTTGTGGCTTCCGATAATGGGGCTGGAATTGGTTTATCCAATATCACGTCGAGAATACATACTGTTGATGGTGAGGTCACATGGGAACCAGGCCCACAAAGTGGAACCGTGGCCACCGTGAAGGTTCCTGTTCATGTAGATGCGCGATAATTTTTTCTCTCAGATTTTACAGGTGATGTAAGGACTATT
>JBDKJN010000031.1:0-3217 GCA_039796595.1 Bacteroidota bacterium | reverse complement strand
TCGCGAATTTTACATGTCCTTCACATTTTCACGCGAGTACTAATCGATGAATATCAAAAAGAGAAAAATATTTGAGATCACTTTTAGTTTGACGTAGTAGGCATTTTTATGTCGTAATGGTATTGTTATAGGAAATGGGACATACTGGATTTAGCGGATGGTATTTGGTAGTCCCACTATTTTGTCAGAATTTCACCTCCGCAATCAATCTCATTCAATATGGAATTTTCAGCACAACAAATAGCCGGTATGCTTGGCGGCACAGTTGAAGGCAATGGCGAAACAAAAGTTTCTTCCTTATGCAAAATAGAAGAAGGTCGCTCAGGTGCCCTCACATTCTTGGCCAACCCAAAATATACAGAATTTATATACTCAACGGCGGCTTCGGTGGCCATTGTGTCCAATGACTTTAAAGCCGAGCATCCAATACCACAGGGTTTAACTTTGGTACGGGTTGCTGATGCATATGGCAGCTTTGCAAAGTTGCTGGAGGCCTACAATCAACTGAAACAACCTAAGCCTGGTATTCATCCGAGTGCCGTGATTGCGCCAACAGCCGAGGTAGGAGATCAGGTGTATATCGGACCTCTTGTCCATGTTTCGGATGGAGCAAAAATTGGTAACGGATGCAAAATTTATAGCGGGTCCTTTGTTGGAGAAGGAACAACCGTTGGAGAACAGACGGTGATTTTCGCTGGAGTGCGCATTTACGCGGATTGTGTCATCGGTAAACATGTCACTTTGCACAGTGGGGTGGTCATCGGTGGTGATGGTTTTGGTTTCGCCCCAAATAGTGAGAACAATTACAGCAAGGTGCCTCAAATTGGAAATGTCATCTTGGAGGACCATGTGGAAGTTGGCGCAAATACCGCCATAGATCGGGCTACATTGGGCTCTACGGTAATTCGAAAAGGAGTTAAACTTGACAATCTCATTCAGATTGCACATAATGTTGAAATTGGTGAGAATACAGTAATTGCGGCTCAAACGGGCATAGCAGGGAGCACAAAAATTGGAGCGAATTGTATGATCGGTGGCCAGGTAGGAATTGTTGGTCATTTGACCATCGCTGACGGAACTAAAATAGCAGCGCAAAGCGGAATTGGAAAAGACATCAAAGAACCGAATACCATCGTACAAGGATCGCCCGCTTTTGGTATTATGGACTATAAGAAGAGTTATGTTGGTTTCATCAAATTACCCGAATTGATGCAGCAGATTTCTGAGTTGAAACAGGAAATCAAAAAACTCAAGGGTGATCAAGCCTAATGAAACTGAGTAATGCCATTTTTGAGATGATGCATGCACTGCGTCATCGATGGCAAGCTAAAATTCGACATGGTGTGCATTCGCCCTTCGTTTTTGCAATGCAGGATGGAGTTCTCAAAAATGCGGCAATGTTGCCGATGGCCACCATTGAAAAATGCAGGACCAAACTTTTGCATGATCAACGGACATTTGAACGAGTGGACTTGGGTGCGGGATCACGTAAAGGCAATTCCAATCGTTCCAGTGTCGCGCAATTTGCTCAACGCAGTTTACAAAAGGAGCATCCAGCTCGAATTTTGAGAGGATTGGCTGATGCGGTCAATGCGCAAAATGTTCTAGAACTGGGCACAGCATTGGGGATCACTACGGCGTATTTGGCTTGCGACCGTCCGAATCGTAATGTCGCCACATTGGAAGGCGATCCTTTTGTCCTACAAATAGCTCAGGAGACCTGGCAGGAGCTTGAATTGAAAAATATTACTGGGCATTGCGGAGCATTTGACCAACTGCTATCAACGGAGCAGTTAAAGGAACATCTTTGGGACATGGTACTCGTTGATGGGAATCATACCTATGAAGCAACCATACGATACTGGAATACCCTCAAAGATAAAATTACACCGCAGGGTTGTCTGATTTTTGACGATATCTATTGGTCCCCTGGTATGTACCGTGCTTGGTGTGAAATTTCAGCCGATCCAAAGGTTGGAATCACATTGGATTATTTTGATTTCGGTGTTGTGTTCCTTTTTCCTCGCCGCCAAAAGGAACATTATAAACTCCGTATGCCTACCATGGCGCCAAGAACAAAGTTTGTTTGATGCAAAAGGAGTTGCCTGAAAGATCAAAGCCTAAAATTCTTCCAACCTGCAAGCGCCAATGAAAAAAATGACCTCAATCGCCTTCGATGAATATAGTAGACGGCACTAAACGAGTTTTCGTAAACCATTTGAATTGGGTTTTCATCACGTGTATCAGAAAACGTAGAGCCAGATTAAGGTTCGTTGAATTTCTTGTGTTCTTGCGCCTTTGATTGGACCTGAACCTTAACCATCCTACAACTTATATTTTTCCGTTCGCCCGATAATGATGGCAATAAGTCAAGTCACGGATATTTTTCAGACATTGAGATATGCCAAAGAATCCTCTAAATTGGTGTTAAGGCATTGAATTTGAGTGCTTGTGCGCAGGATTTTTCAAATCTTGTGTGTTTTCATGGGTGAATTTTGGCACGATTTTTTACTTTTGTCGTCCGCGTTTCTTTGAGAGAAACAAAGGGATGTATTAACCGATTAAAAAAATTTAAAGATGAAAAAATTAGTTGTTCTTGCTATGGCTGCTTTACCAATGTTTGCTATGGCGCAGGAGAAGGAAAAAACCAATGCAACTCCACCGGCAAAACCTGAAATCCAACGCCCAAACTCGGCCAATGGTCCAGAGTCTATTTTTATCGAATTGATTATCACCCAAACCAACGTTGGAAATAAAATCAAAACTGAATTTGGACGTGAAATGATGTCTACCCTCAATGACAAAGAACTTGTGCAAGCGCTTTCAGAAATGCGCAATGCAGACTACGCAACTATTCCTGATGCGATGAATGCTTTGGGTATGCAAGGATTCAAGTTTGTTACGAACTACACTGTAAAGGATAAGGATGGTAAGGACGAAGTTCACATGGTATTTGAAAAGCGTATGATGAAGAAACCAAACGCAGGTAAGCCAGAGGGTCGCCCAGAACGTCCAGAACGTCCTGATGCTAAACCAGCTGTTCAACCTGAGTCTAAGCCAGCTTCAAAGCCATCTGATAAGGGTGGTAAGAAGTAAGCTAGTTCACATCACGAAATAATAATGCAGCCCTCGATCTTCGAGGGCTGTTTTTTTGTGGATTTCATAGGATTCCATGTTGCCCCTTGTGTGATTTCAATTAAAACTTGGAATCGATCTT
>JBDKJN010000030.1:0-8267 GCA_039796595.1 Bacteroidota bacterium | reverse complement strand
TCAACAAAAGATCGATAGCAGTCTTGCCGGCATCTTGAACAGTTTGACTCCCCTTTTCACCATGTTGATAGCGATCGTTGTGCTTAAAAAGTCAGTTGCAAATCGCCAAAAATTGGGTATTCTAATCGGATTTTTCGGAGCCGTTGCGCTGATTTCATTTCGTGGAATTAGCAAGGAAAGCAGTATTGTTTCAGCGTTGATGATTGTTTTCGCAACCCTACTATATGGTATTAGCGTTCAGACCATTGCCCAGCGGCTCATTGGCATTAAGTCCTTTTATATCAGCTCCTTAAGCCTTGCAATGGTCGCCGTTCCTTACAGCATTTACCTGTTGTTTTTTAGCAATGTGCAAGCCGTCTATCATGGGCATCCGGAGGGCCCATCAGGCTTGGGATACATCGTGCTTTTGGCGTTAGCCAGCACGGCAGTGGCCAATTTCTTGTTTTTCCGGCTTACCCAACGCACAGGGGCCCTTTTTAGCTCTTCGGTAACGTATCTTATGCCAATAGTTGCCGTTGGCTGGGGAATCTATTTTGACGAAGAACTCACCTGGATGCATGCCCTTTGTGGGGCAGTGATCCTTTTGGGGGTGTATTTAGTGAGTCATCAAGGCCAAAAGAAGCCTTAACAAGCAGAATGGGTCGATTTTTTTTGAAATCCCACTTGGATTGTTAATAAAAATAACTACATTTGCACCCCTCATTTTGAGGCAAAACGAATTATTAACCCAATACATATCAAAACATGTACGCAATTGTTGAGATAGCAGGGCACCAGTACAAAGTACAGAAAGACCAACAAATCTTTGTAAACCGTTTGCAAGATGCAGAAGGCGCGAAAATCCAATTTGACCGCGTTTTGTTGATTGACGACAACGGCAAAGTAACCGTTGGCGCCCCAGCTATTGATGGCGCAGCCATCAGCGCGAGTGTGCTTAAGCACCTCAAAGGAGATAAAGTAATTATCTTCAAAAAGAAAAGAAGAAAAGGATATCAGAAGAAGAACGGTTTCCGTGCTTACTTGTCTGAAATCAAAATCGACAGCATCATCACTAGCGGTGCAAAAGCTTCTGCTAAGGCTGCAGCTCCTAAAGCTGAAGCTCCAAAGGCTGCAAAAAGCACTAAAGGAGATGATTTGACAATCGTTGAAGGCATCGGTCCTAAAATCGCAGAATTGTTCATCAGCAAGGGCATCGCTTCTTACAGCGACTTGGCTAAAGCTAACGTTGACCAATTGAAAGCTATTTTGGAAGAAGCTGGTGGCGTTATCAAATCAAAGAATCCAGCAACTTGGCCAGCACAAGCTCAAATGGCAGCAGATGGCAAATTCGCTGAATTGAAAAAATGGCAAGAAGAATTGAAAGACGGTCAATAATCTCTTTCAAACGAATCAATAAAGAATCACTTTACAAAAAATAAAATACCATGGCACACAAAAAAGGTGAAGGTAAAGTAAAGAACGGACGCGAGTCGGAAAGCAAACGCCTCGGAGTTAAATTGTATGGCGGACAAGCTTGCATCGCAGGCAATATCATCGTGCGTCAACGTGGAACCCGTCACAACCCTGGTGAAGGTGTTGGTATCGGTAAGGATCACACGTTATTTGCGTTGGTAAGCGGTACCGTACAATTCCGTAAGAAAAAAGACAACAAATCGTACGTTTCGGTTATTCCTGCTTAAGGCATTTCCGGACTATTCCATTAAAAACCCGGGTTTGCCACTGGCGAATCCGGGTTTTGTTTTTCTAAAACTCACAAGCCGGGGCTTACCCCAATTATCTTCGCAGCATGTTACAAGTCAATTTCATAAAAGAAAATAAAGAAGCAGTTTTGGCCGGATTGGCCAAACGCAATAAAGATTTCGCAGCAGTAATCGACACCATTATTGCCTTGGACGACCAACGCAAAAAACTACAAAATCAGGTCGACAACAACCTTGCTGAAGCCAACAAGATCTCCAAGGAAATTGGCGACATGTACAAATCAGGTCAACGCGAACAAGCCGATTTGCGCAAACCCGAAGTAGCACAATTGAAGGAAACCGCCAAGGAAGCGGAAGGACAACTGGTCGAAGTTGAGAATGAACTTCGTCAAGCGCTTTACACCGTTCCCAACGTACCACATGACCAAGTCGTTCATGGCAAATCTGCCGACGAAAATGTGGAGGTGTATATCTGGGGAGATCGCCCACAACTTTCAGAGAACAAAAAAGCCCATTGGGACTTGATCGAAGAATATGATCTGATCGATTTTGAATTGGGCAACAAGATCACCGGCGCTGGATTCCCTGTTTACAAAGGCAAAGGCGCCAAATTGCAACGTGCACTTATCAATTATTTCTTAGATCGCGCTCAAGAGGCAGGTTATAAAGAATTTCAACCACCGCTTTTGGTGAATGAGGCCAGCGGATATGGTACCGGTCAGCTACCCGATAAGGAAGGTCAGATGTACCATTCAACAGCAGATGATTTGTATTTGATTCCAACAGCAGAAGTGCCACTGACTAATCTGTACCGCGAAGTTATTGTCAAAGAAGATGAGTTGCCCATCAAAATGACCGGTTATACACCATGCTTCCGTCGTGAAGCTGGTAGCTGGGGCGCGCATGTCCGTGGACTCAACCGTTTGCATCAATTCGACAAAGTTGAAATCGTTCAGCTTGCCCACCCCAACAACAGTTATGCTTTGTTGGAGGAAATGGTTGAACATGTAAAACAACTCTTGCAATCTTTAGGGCTGCATTTCCGCATTATTCGCCTCTGTGGCGGCGATATGGGTTTTACATCCGCGATGACCTATGACTTCGAAGCATGGAGTGGCGCTCAAGAACGTTGGTTAGAGGTGAGCTCTACATCCAATTTCGAAACCTATCAAGCGAATCGCCTCAAATGCCGATTCAAGGGATCAGACGGAAAAACCCAATTGGTGCACACCTTGAATGGTTCTGCCTTGGCATTGCCCCGCATAGTTGCATCACTTTTGGAAAACAACCAAACTCCAGAAGGAATTATAATTCCACCAGTTCTGGTTCCATACACAGGATTCGACCGTATCACAAAATCATAAACCGAACGATCATTCTATGTCAAAAATACCTCAACGTTTTGCACTCTTACTATTTGCCTTAATCATCTGTGTTTTACCATCGTGTAAGCATATGGACTACAGCAAACAAATCCATGATTTGGATAGTCTGCACACCGCACTTAACACGGTTTCGCAGCGTTACGCGATGTTGAATGTGGTTGATCTGGGTGCCAAAGTGGATTCGGTAAATCGACATCTGGACTACGTGCAGAAAAATTATGTTGGCTATCAACGAGAAGACATGGCGCTTGTATTGAGTCAATACCGCAGGGTAAAAAAATTGATTCCCGATATTTCAAGTGCAAATGAACGAATCAAACAAGAGATCAATCTCACCCTGGAACAACTAAACTCACTAAGCCAGGCGTTGAAAGAAGGAGCCACACATGATTCTGCAGGCAATAAAATGACAGAAGAGTATTTGGACAAAGCCTTCGCTTCCGAATCCAAGAAGGCTGGAGATCTCGTACAACAACTTGATGAACTCCTCGATCGAGCTCCAATGGCGGATAGTATTTACAACGCCCATTACGCCCGTGTGCGATTCTGGGTCGATAGTATTCCAACCTTATCTGCATCAAATCCCGCAGTGCCGCGTTAGTAAAATAAGCCGCAGGTTTCCGACGTTCCGTTGGTTTTGTCATATCTTTACAAAAGAGCCGAATTTGGGACGATTGTTGCCTAGAGCGGCTTATATCACCGTTGATTCGTATTGAAGTAGCACTATGATAAAATTGATTCTACGCACTCTATTCTTTATGCACCTATTGTTGGCCGCACCCACTCTGGTGCGTGCACAAGAATCGGATCTGGAGTTGGCTGAATACTACTTCAATCAAGGCATGTACGAGCAGGCTAAGTTGTATTATGAAAAAATCTACAAGTCCAATCAAACGACCAAAGTTTATCAGAACTACCTCAAATCACTAATTGCACTCAATGACTTTGAGCAGGCAGAAAAACTGGCCAAGAAAAAGATTAAGGACAACGCGAAAGATGCCAAGGCCTATGTTTCGCTAGGCTCTGTATATAAACAATTCAATAAAATCGACTTGGCCAATGAACAGTTTGATGAGGCTATCAAAAAGGTTGAGCCGACTCAAATGTATATCACTGGCCTTATGCGCGAGTTTGATGCATTAGGAGAATACCAATATAGCCTCAAGGCGTTGGAAAAAGGCAGGTCGCAATCTAAAGACGGATATAAGTATGACTATGAAATCGCTAATGTGAGGGGAAGTTTGGGTGATTTGGCAGGTATGACAGAGTCTTTGCTCAATTTATTGGAAGAGAATCCCAACAATATTCAAATCGTTCAAAACACCTTTAACCGAACGCTCAATTTGCAGGATAACCCCGCAGATGTAGAACTATTGAGAACCCAGCTACTTCGAAAAATACAAAAGAGCCCAGAATCCAATCCAATATTCACTGAATTACTGCTTTGGTTGTTCTTACAGAAAAAAGACTTTGCGGGCGCCTTAGTTCAGGCCACAGCATTGGACAAACGACTCAATGAAAGCGGAACGCGTATAATTGGTTTAGGCGATTTAGCACGAAAAAACGAAGATTTCACTACCGCAATCAAGGCCTATCAGTATATTATTGATAAAGGACCGATGAACGACAACTACATGATCGCCAAGGTTGAAAAACTTCAAACCTTAAATGAAGAATTGGTCAAAAAACCTGGCGTCAACACTGAAGCGTATGTGACACTCGAGGCCGATTATAGTTCAACGCTAGCAGCATTGGGGAAAGTTCCCGGCACAGCAATGATGATGAAAGAGTTGGCTCATCTTAAAGCTTTCCATCTTCATAAAACCGATGAAGCCATTACATTGTTAGAAGAGGCTATTGCAATTCCTGGTTTGTATGGGCGTCAAGTTGCGGTCTGTAAACTCGAGTTGGGAGATATCAAATTATTCAAAGGAGAAATTTGGGACGCCTCGCTCCTTTTTTCGCAGGTTGAATTGGATTATAAAGAAGACGTACTCGGACATGAGGCCAAGTTTAGAAACTCACGCATATCATACTTCACCGGTGATTTTGAATGGGCCCAAGGCCAACTTGACGTTCTAAAAGCCTCCACATCGAAACTCATTTCGAATGATGCAATTGATTTGTCGTTATTGATTACAGACAATTTTAATATGGACACCATAACCGCACCAATGGAAATGTATGCCAGAGCAGATTTGTTGTACTATCAAAATCGTTTCAGCGATGCTTCCATCACTTTAGACTCTATTGTAGCCGCATATCCCATGCACAGTCTTTTGGATGAAATATGGATGCTGCGAGCCAATATGTACTACAAACAAGCGCAATATGACAGCGCTAAAATGTGTTTTGAAAAAATCATTGAACTGTACTTCACAGATATCCTTGCTGATGATGCACTCTTCAAATTGGCCGAGATGTATGAGTTCATATACAACGATAAAGAGAAGGCTCAGGCCCTGTACGAACGATTAATTACAGAACAACCCGCCAGTCTTTATGTTGTTGACGCCAGAAAGCGCTTTAGGCAGCTCCGAGGCGATGCCATCAACTAAGTCCTCCGTTCAACAATCTTGCTAAGAGTTGATCAAAATTGACGGACTACTTTATTTCCGATTTCAAAATCTTTCATAAAAAAATCCATGACCATTCGATTTAAAAAATCAATTGATCATGGATAAAGATCATACGCACAATTCAGGTGATGTGCACATTCAGAATAATCTCGGAAGGCGCACACAAGAATCCGAAAGCTTACTTCCTATCGATGTCTATATTCCCAAATTCCGCTTTGACATATAACTTTCCTGAACCGTTTCCGACTGTTCCCTTTTTAAAAACCTCAGTATAATCCTTTTCAGAGAAGTTCACTTTAAAATCGCCGTCCAAATCGATATTGCCATACGCACTCTTTACTTCGAAAGCGTATCCTGCTGACGGATCTAAGTTCAAATCCACATTACCGTAAGCCACCTTCACATTAAGGTGTGTACATTGCGTCATAACGTGTTTAACCTCCACATTGCCAAATTCCACATCAACAATCGCGCTCCCCTGGATTTGACCAATTTCTACGTTTCCGTATTCTGCTTCAAAATTGCCCCCGTTGGTTCCACTAATTTTAAGATTACCAAACTCCACTTTCAAATCATTGTCATAGGCCCACAAGCCTTTAGAATCAATGTTTCCGTAATCGACATGTAATTTTGCCGCTCCCTGCATAGCTCCTAAATTGACGTTGGTAAAACTTGCATCACCGGTGATAGAAGCTTTTAAAGGAATTGTGATTTCGACCCACACTGAGATATTGCAACTGTTGCGCTCCTTGCATTGATCAAAAACACCATCGACATTTACACTCACTGTATTCCCTGAAGCGTTGGTTGCCTTGTTAAAATGCTCAACTACGGCCGATTTACACCTGCTATTGTCCGCTTTAATATTGGAAGCGGTCATAACCACTTTTATTTCGTTTACCGCCGCGGCTGTCACACTCACCTGAGCGAAACTTACATCCAAGTCCAATACGGATTGGTCTGTAGCGGCATAGCTCTTTGTGACCTCAACAATAATTTCATCAACATCCTTTTTAGCTTGCATCACGTTCAATACGCAGATGCAACAAATCACACTAAGAAATTTTTTCATTGTCTTTCTTTATTTGTTCTTTAATCAATAAATACTGTCTTAATTGTTCAATGAGTCGAATACGGAATTGATAATTCTTAACCATTTCATTCGTGATTCGTTCGGGATCCGCACCCGCGCTTAGACTTCCCTCCATCTTCTTATACTCTGCCTCCAAACGACTCACTTCAGTCAATATCCGTGTCGTATATCGATCATTTCCTTCTATCTCAGGAAGTCGGGTACCCACCCTAGCCCGGTAAACGGAATCCATTGCCACCACCTCGTCAATGGCCTCTACCTTGTTTAAAGCCATGAGCTCATCTGCCTGTCGCACCTCCCTTGTGGCTATCATTATTATGATGCCAATAATTGCGGCAGCTGCGCCACCAATCCACCACGCCGACAAGAATCGCGATTTAGGTTGGTGCTCCAACTTTTGTATCAGGCGCATTTCAAACCGCTCCTCGTGCCCTGGCAGTGGCTCTATTGGCATGTGTTCCAAGCGGTGAGCCTCGTCAATGATATGTTCTAACTTTCCTTTCATCCAATTGTGTTCTTAACAATGCCAATCCTCTACTATACTGTGAGCGCACCGTGCTTGCTGATATCTGAAGCATGGTTGCTATTTCTTCATGTTTCATTTGCTCCAATGCATGCAACTGAATCACCATTCGATAACCCTCAGGCAGATTATTCAATTCGCGTTCAATGCTATTCCAATCGTAGTTCTCATCATTAGAGGACTCTTCCACTTGTATCTCGTCAGGACTTAGTATTGTTGGTTGCGGTGACCGTTTTCGCCACCACATCAATGCATCATTCACAGCTAACCGTCTTTGCCATGCTGGGTACGTCTCTGCTTTCTGCAATGTTCCCAATAACTCAAAACCTTTGATAATACTCTCCTGCATGATGTCCTCTGCCTGTGATTTATCCCTCACTATCCGCCAAACAGCAGGATATATATCCCTCCAAACACGTCGATAGGTCTCCATCTGCGCAGCACGATTACCGTTAGCGCAGCCTTCTACCAATTCCTTCCATGTACTGGTTTGATTCATTCCGATTTTGGTGGTTTACACATGTAAGATGCAGAAAACAGAAAAACGCTGCATCAAAATTGCATTTTTTTTCAAAAAAAAAAGACCCCTCGATGAGGAGTCCTTTTTAAGTTGGTTGATATGATCGTATTCTTTAGCCTATCCACTGCACATTTCACAAGCATCTGGATTGTCCAGTGAACAAGCTAATGCTGCAGCTTGGCGCTCCATTTCCTCTTGTGACATTTGGCCTTTTACTTCAAACTCTGGTGTTGCATGAACCACCGCCGCTTCGGCCGTAACAGCCTCTGCTGGCACCTCAGTTGATTGATATTTTTTGTCAACTGTAAACTTGATAGCGTCTGTCGCAGCCTTGGTACGTAGGTAATACATACCCGTTTTGAGTCCGCGTTCCCAAGCGTAGAAATGCATGGACGACAACTTACCGAAGTTAGGATTCTCCACAAATACGTTGAGTGACTGACTTTGGCAGTTGTAAGCTCCACGAT
>JBDKJN010000029.1:0-10367 GCA_039796595.1 Bacteroidota bacterium | reverse complement strand
TAAGCAATACTTTTTTCACCAGGCTATCAGCAGGAGGAATGTCATTTTGCATTTGAAATTCGAGGTACTCCTGCAACCATTCCTGATTCTTCATGCGAGCCGCTTTTTCAAATATCGCACTCACTTCCGATTTGGTAGCATATGGCAACAACAATCGCAAATAGGTTGTAATACGCTTGAAGTTATAATAATCCAATGACTTTTTGCTATTGAGACGTTTGAATTCGTTCTTCGCATCAAGAAGCATAAAATTCAATTGTTTTTCGTACACTTTAGGTTGTAATAATCCACTGTCCAATAAGGTCGATACCAATCGGTAGGTTGGTATTTCATACTCATCCAAGGTCACCAAACTCAACAACTCCGGAAACAAAGGCACGGCTAATTCAAGTGAATCATACAACAAATCAAAAGTTCCATTGCCATCTCCTGTTATTGGTGGTTCGTTGAGTAACAACTCCTTATACAACCGGAATGCCTGCTTATTTTTCATTTCCAATAACTCCCGCAACAAACCTATTTGTGTCTTGGAACTGTCGGCATTGGCGTAAAATTGATCACGGATGAATTTCATATTCACCGATGATGTATCTTCATTCAGTGCCTCGATTAACACCCTCTTCAATACAATTTGGTCGTCTTCATCCTTGAGTTTAGGGAGATTCACAAACATTTCACGCACTTGTGGAACCACTCCCTTTTCCAAATCGACCTCACCAAATAATTCGGCCATGTGTTCACGTGTTTCAATGGATCCGTATTTTAATGAATCAATAAACAACTGATCTCTCAGTGCAAAATGCTTCACATCATATGTCGAATCGAGCGGTGTGAAAGTCTGAAAGAAATGCGTGATATATTCGCCCGGCCCGGTGATGGAATCATAGACTGCAGATAACGTGTAAAGCGTTTTGAAATGCAGGATTTTTCTTATCATTTGCTGACGTGCACACGAAGTATCGCTGACCACATAATTGGCCACCAAACCCGTTGGAGTCGATTTAATTTCATATCGATCCAGTTTAAAGCCATTCGATTTCACCAGCTTCTTTGTCCAACCATCAACGTATTCTGCGCTATCGGGATCAGAAAACGCGTGTGCCCTTCTGAAATCAACCTGAACGGCATCAGGCAAGCCGGGAGGGGTAAAATATCCTTGGCCTTCCATTGATTCAAAAGGATTTTTGCTTTCGTCATCCCCTGCTCCCATGAAATAAGCATAATCTTCATATCCTTCAAATGCCTTGAATTCGTATGGCAATTCTACTTTATAATGGTATGTTGTGTCGTGATAGTTATGATATTCCAAGTGACGATCTTGCTGAAACATGACATTCGTAAAGAAGGTTTCGGCTTGTTTCTGATCTTCCGTAAGCACCGTGAAAACGAAATAATTCAAACCTTGAATAAGCCCCATCGCTTGACCTTTACGGTCATTCATTTCAAATTCAGCAATAGTCACTGTTCTCTTATTGATGGTCTTGGTGGTTAGACTTTTTTCGACCACTTTATTGTCTTCTAAAAACGTTGTAATAAGACGATTGGTCTCAAAAGCATCATCATCAAAAAACTCAGGATCAGGAACGGTGTGCCTGCGAACAAAATAATAATTTCCTTTTGCATCACTGCTGCTAACCGCAAAATCAGGGTCTTCGAATCGTTCCAAATCGCGCTGATAATAGAGCACATTGCCTGGCATTCGAAGTCGCATTGTTCCATCTTGTGAAGTCCACCATTCATCCTGTGACTCCGGCTTAGGTACAAGTTGAATCGAATTAAAAAATTCATCCCCATACCCTTTGAGCGCTTTCTGGCCGGTACTCTCCATGGAGAATACAATTACTTCTTCGCCAACAATAAATATTTGCATGCGATGAATATCGCCGCGGCGATTTTTATTGAAAATATCGAAGCCCTCGAATCCATTGCGCTCAATGCGCTTCTGAGAAATTATATCTCCTGCAATTACCTCGTACAAAATGCTATCTATCGAAGCCTTGATTTGATCTATTGTTCTCCGTTGTACACCTGCATACGACTTCATCCGATAAATCATAAAACTTGCGGCATTCGGAATGTCCAAGCTGATCATGGCAGCGCCGTCATCTGACTGAAACAAATCATACATCGTATGTGGCGCCATCCCACGTATGACTTGATCCTTACTGGTGTAGCTCACGTAGTTTCTTTTATAAATTGATGCTTCGATTTTATCACGTGTTTTCACATGGCGCTCACCTTTGTTGAAAGGATTAACAACGTAACCAATTCTGCGCAACATTTCAATCACACCTGAGTCACCTGGTAAATGTGCACAACCCATACCAGCAAACATGGATTGACCACTGCGCATTACGCTGTCCATGCATTGAACAAAAACTTTGTTACGTTCGATCAAAATGTATTTATCAAACTCCTTTGACGTGGTCTTTTTATTCAAAGAATCAATGAGGTCCAAATCCTGGCTCCGATAGGCCTTCTCCATTATGGTTCCTATTTCCTGCATTTCTTCCCTATCCTCCTCGTCATAAAATTTATTCGACTTTGAATTGCGCGACTCCGCAACGGCCTTTTTATAGAAAGCATCACTTTGCTCATAAGTCTCCAGACCAATGGTTCGCTTCCCCAATTTTTTTCCTGTTTGATAGAGATACATGTCCAACCATGTGTCCTCTTCATAATCGGCCCCATAACCAAATGACCCAAAGCGGTACAACAGATAATTGAGCAATTCTGGATTGTACATCACAGCAGCGCGCAATTTGGTTTGCAGATCAAAATTGAATTGAAAATACTCGTCTAGTGAAGGCAGGTCATTTTTGTTCCAATTCATGCCGTAATCACCCATATCCATGCCTCTTGAATTCCACATGGGGTTGTCCTTGTCGTTAAAAATAGACTGCAACCAAGCTTCGGGCTCAAGTTCCAAAGCCAATACCTCGACATCACCCATGGCTTTGTAGAACGGTTCGCCCAAATGAAAAACCATTTTACCGCTGATGTGCATAGTGCCGTAGATATAGGAAGGCTTTTGCAAACCATTGCCCGTAACCTCCCACATTAAGCTCTGATATTTTTTTTGTCCGACAATAGTTTGACAATTTGCCGCTAATAAGATCAAAATGAAGAAAATAGAGTAAATACCTTGTCGTAATTTCATATGGTGTAAAAATAGGATGTTCACGGGGTTTAAGAACATAGAAATCACATTTTCACACGTACGGTATGATTCAATGACATTCGCGATGGCAAGTTTAATGTGAGCCAATTCCCAATGACATCAAATCCATCCTCTGTTTCAAAATGACTTCCTCTGTGCTGAATACGCCTTAGCAACGACTTTCGTATGTTATCACCAGAACATTTATGGTTTGATCAACAGTCCAATCCAATTCCCTTTGGCGGTCGCCTATGGGAATGGAGCGCAGATATGTATAAATAAAAAGGTCAAAAAAGGATTACAAAAAGGACATAACATTCTGCATTTCAATCACTTAATCACAAACCACTGGAAACCACACACAAGAGGTTGTATTTCACCCCAAATCGCTTATTTTTGCCGCTCAAATTTTGGTAATTACAAAACTTAAACATGGCCAAACAAGATAAAGGAAACGACACAATCGTTGATGTACAAGAAGTTTACTCAAAAACAGAAATGTTTTTGGACAAGAACCGCAAGCCACTTTTAATTGGTGTAGGTTTAATTGCTGCACTTATAGGCGGATATTTTGCATATCAGTTTGGATACAAAAAGCCAAAAGAATTAGCTGCTTCAAATGCGATCTATATGGCTGACTTGTACAGCGAAATGGACTCTTTGGAATGGGCTATGAATGGACATGACGGTCATTTGGGATATATGCAGATTGCTCAGGACTACAGCGGTACTCTTGTTGGAAAACGAGCTAATTACTGGTGCGGGGTTTATTATCGTGACATCAAATTGGATTACCAGCAAGCTTTGGAATGCTTCAAGCAAGCTGACTTCGATGATAACGTTGTAGGTGTATTGGCCAACGGTGCAGTTGGTGATATGTACATTCAACTTGGTCAAATCGAAGAAGGTGCAAGCTGGTTAGAGAAAGCTGCTAAACAAGCCAACAACAGCGACAGCCGTGATCATAGTGGTCCATACTTTGGTCTTAAGGCTGCTAAAGCTTACTTGGAATTGAACGACAACAAAAAAGCAGCATCATTGTTGGAGTACATCACTGAGAATTACGATAAAAAATCACCCGAAGCAATGGAAGCTGCTAAAATTTTGGCTTTCATTAAATCGAAACAATAACGTTTCGCCAATCCATGGCAACCAAAAACTTAAGTGCCTATTCGGCCACTGAACTTCCCGATGCAACAGACATGTTCATCGGGATTGTTGTTTCTGAATGGAACGCACACATCACGAACGCACTGCGTGACGGCGCTATAGAGGTGTTACAAGCAGCTGGAATTCCTAAAGAACAGATCTTGTTGGACTATGTTCCAGGAAGCTTTGAATTGCCCATGGGTGCTCAGATGATGCTTGAGACTCATCCATTGGATGCCGTTATTGTTTTGGGCAGCGTCATTCGCGGCGAAACACCACATTTTGAATTTGTATGTGATGCATGTGCTCAAGGCGTTATGCGTGTAGGGCTGGATCATCAAACTCCAGTCATCTTTGGTGTGCTTACGGACAATAACGAAGAACAAGCCTTGGCAAGAGCTGGAGGCGAAAAAGGCAACAAGGGTATCGAGGCCGCAGTCACTGCACTAAAAATGGTAGCATTCAATGATCGCCTGGTTAGCCGTATGGCTGAATCCATGGGTTAGTTGGAAAACGCTGTTATTATAATCTTTTACCAGTCAAACGGGTTACGTCCATTCACTGTGTGATTTCGGAATAAATCGAAAGATCCCTCACCTCGGTTCAACCGATGTTCGGGAAGACCATCGACAAGTCGTATGAATAGCTTGGCCAGGATGAATACCTATCGAAGAGAATCATCAAGGCCAAGCCTTATATTCTATCAAAATCTCGTCATCCCGATCGTAGAGAGGGATCTCAAACAACTGATCTGAACGCCTAAGGGATGCATAACGAAACAGCCTAAATTAGGCTCTGCGGACTCTGTCACCTCTTTTGGAGAAGCAAACATTATCGCATTTATGACCAATAGCTCTCGTTGAATATTCATACATCCGTTACGAATTGTACCAATGGGAGCTAAACCGTTTATCCGAATCTTTTATTTACTCCGTGTTGCCAATCCTTTGGTCCTAGGCCTTGGTTGGTCTAAACGTTGACTCTCATCTACAAAAGAAATAAAAAAGCCGCCTTCGAAAGAATGCGGCTTTTGTACTTTTTATTCGGTGACATTGACACCATTTTTATCAATGGAAACCTTGACGACTTTGCCTTTGAACAACACATTGAACGAATAGGCCTTCCATTTTTTGGGTAATATCGGATTAAATGTCAATTGGCCGTCGTTGACACGCATACCTCCAAATCCCTGAACTATACTCATCCAGGTGCCTGCCATACTGGTGATATGTAATCCCTCGTGGGCTTCGTGATTATAATCATCTAAATCCAATCGAGAAGTGCGCATGTACATTTCATAGGCCTTCTCTTCTTTGCCCAATAAAGCGGCCAAAATGGAATGCACACAGGGTGATAATGAACTCTCATGTACCGTCATAGGTTCGTAATAATCGAAGTTTTCGCGAATCGCGTTGTGATCAAAGTGATCTTCGAAAAAATAGAGTCCCTGCAATACGTCGGCTTGCTTGATATAACATGAACGTAAAATGCGATCCCAACTCCAATGCTGATTTATCGGACGCTCACTCTCCAGCAAAGCACTTGTAGGAGCCAATTCCTTGTCCAAAAACCCATCGTGTTGAATACGGATCTCCGTTCCTTCGATTTGGCCGAGGTACATGTTTTGAATGATATCCTTCCAACGTTCAACTTCGGTCGTTGGGTCAAATGAATATTTGGAGACCTTCTCTTTGTAAGCATCGGCATACTTGTTCTGCAACACCACCATGACCTCCATTGTATACTGCAAACACCATTTCGCAAAATAGTTGGTGTACCAATTGTTGTTGACGTTGTTCTCATACTCATTGGGTCCGGTAACACCGTGCATAACATACTGCTTGCGCGCATTGCTCCAATGGATGCGTTGCGACCAGAAGCGAGCAATTCCAAGTAAAACGTCCCAACCGTATTCGGCCAGGTATTTTTCATCCCCGGTATAACGTACGTAGTTAAAGATAGCAAACGCGATGGCACCATTGCGATGAATTTCTTCAAAGGTGATTTCCCATTCGTTGTGACATTCCTCACCATTCATAGTCACCATCGGATAAAGAGCAGCACCGTTTTTAAAACCAAGTTTTTGAGCATTCTCAATGGCCTTGTCGAGCTGATTGTATCGGTAGACCAACAACTGACGTGCTACCTTTTGATCTTTTGTACTCATGTAAAACGGCAGACAATAAGCCTCGGTATCCCAATAGGTTGAACCGCCATATTTTTCACCCGTAAATCCTTTCGGACCGATGTTGAGACGCGCGTCTTCACCAGTGTACGTTTGATTCATGTGAAAGATGTTGAAGCGGATAGCTTGTTGCGCTTCATCATCGCCTTCGATCACAATATCGGCCAAATCCCAAATCTTCGACCAACTCTCCGCTTGCATATTCAACATGACGTCAAATCCCAATTTAGAAGCGCGCTCAGCCGCTTTCTCAGCTGCATTGACAAGATCACCACGATTGTAATTGAGCGATGACACCAAACCTATGTATTTGTATAATTCAATCGACTCTCCCTGACGAACCTCGCGCTCGATATTGTTTTCAGCAAAAAAATCGGAGTGACTATGGTGATAGGTTGGTAAGACGTCATTTCCGTTTATGACGAGTTGCAGACGCATCGCAGCAGCGACATCAAATTCAGTCTTGCGTGTACGCGTTACTACAACACCCGCACCTGGCGAAGATGATGAGCTCACATGTTCCCAAAACTTTTCCTCATAATTGGAATCATGATTCTTTACATCGCCATCGAGGTACGGTTGAAAACTAATGGTGCCTGTAAAATTTTGCGGAATAATGCTGTAACGAATCGCTGCTGTCTCATCATCAGCCATCGAACAAAATCGTTTTGCCTCAGCACGTATGATCTTGCCGGATGGCATTTCAAGATCAAATGAACGCACGAGATAACCTTCTCGCATATTGAGTTCACGTCTAAAGTTGGAGGTAATACACTTGGCAAAATCTACCTCTTCCCCTTCTACCGTGATGCGTATGCCAATCCAATTGATGCTATTCAACACCTTGGCGAAATACTCGGGATAACCATTCTTCCACCACCCTACTCGCGTCTTGTCTGGGTAATAGACCCCGGCAACATAGGATCCCTGAAGTGTCGGACCGCTGTAGTCTTCTTCAAAATTTGCACGCTGTCCGAATCGCCCGTTACCTATTGAAAAAATACTTTCCGAAGAACGGTGATGTTTTCTTTTAAATCCCTCTTCAATGATTTTCCAGGGATCTGTTTTAAGATATTGTATCATTTGATATTATTGATCAAAGTTGAATTCTATTCGCAATGAGGTCCAGAAAATCCAGACTCTCATTGACTATAAAACGATCGCAAATTAACAGAAAGTGTACAAAATACACCAATAAAATTCAGTTGCCTTGAGAGCACCATCAAATTACCATAGCAGCCTTCATACCTTCTTCTATTGCCCGCTTGGCATCCAATTCTCCCGCGTGGCGCACACCCCCGATCAGCGCGGGTTGCGGCCATTGATTAGCCTCAGAAGCGTTACTCTCCTGCCCAATACATACCACTATATGGTCAAAAGGCAAAACAATAGATTCATCGCCCTTCCGAATATGTAGCCCTTCAGGACTTACGTGCTCGTAAACAACTTGGCTCTCTACCTTTATAGCATATTTTTTTAATTCCGCACGATGAATCCATGCAGTGGTTTTACCCAGCGCATTGCCCGGTTTCTTATCGCTTCGCATGAGCATCGTTACCTGACGCTTGGGTTTGAGCGGAGATGTTTTACCGTTTAACCCCCATTTTTCCTGGAACTCGGCTATAGATTCGGGCTCAGATCCTTTGACCAAAAATATCGAAGTATCGACAGCAATACCACCTCCCCCAATCACCAACACTTTTTCACCCACCTGAACTTTGCCCGATAATACCTGACTGTAATCGACAATCCGAGGATCATCTCCACCGCGAATTTCCCATCTGCGCGGAAGCACACCCGTAGCCCACACCACGTGATCGTAGGCACTTAATTCTTCTTTAGTCGGTTTGTGATTGAGACGAAGATTTACATTCGACTCCTCCATCATCACTGTAAAATACCTCAAGGTTTCGTTGAACTCTTCCTTGCCACTTACCTGTTTGGCATAATTCAACTGTCCACCAAGGGATTCACTTGCCTCGAACAATGTGACTTGATGTCCCCTTTGTGCTGCCGTTGTTGCAGCCGATAATCCTGCCGGTCCGGCGCCAACTACCGCTACACGTTTTGATATAGCGGCTAGGCCGATCGACCATTCGGTTTCATGACAAGCCATTGGATTGACCATACAGGTGGCCACTTTGTTGTTAAATATGTGATCAAGGCATGCCTGATTGCAAGCTATACACGTGTTGATTCTATTGCTCTTACCACTCTTCGCCTTATTTATCCATTGCGGATCGGCTAGAAAAGGCCTCGCCATTGACACCATATCCGCTTTGCCCTGTGCTAAAATAGCCTCTGCTATTTCCGGCATATTGATACGATTGGTCGCAATAACCGGAATCGAAAGGTGTGGGCGAATTTGAGCTGTCACGTCAGCAAATGCCGCTCGTGGGACCATTTGTGCAATGGTCGGAATTCGCGCCTCATGCCATCCGATGCCTGAATTGATGACGTGTGCCCCAGCTGCCTGTATACCCTTGGCCAGATCAACAACCTCATCAAATGAAGCTGCTTGAGGAACCATATCGGCCATGGATAAGCGGTAGATAATTAAATGCTGTGGCTCAAGTGCTTCAGCAATACGAGCCACTATTTCCAGAGCGAATTGTTTACGGTTGTCAAAACTACCTCCCCATTTGTCTGTCCGACGATTGGTATGGGCTACTAAAAATTGATTGATCAAATATCCCTCGCTGCCCATGATCTCAACACCATCGTATCCCGCATCAGCTGCTAATTTCGCTGCACGCACGAAATGATCAATTGTTTTTTGTACCCACCATGAAGGCATGGCCCAAGGCTTGAATGGAGATATCGGAGCTTGAATGCGACTTGGAGCAATATTCCATGGGTGATAAGCGTATCGGCCCGCATGTAGGATTTGCAAACAAATTTTGCCTCCAGCTCGATGTACCTCGTCAGTTACTATTCGATGTTGGGCGGCCTCTTTTTTGGAAGTCAACTTGGCCGCACCAGGAGTTAGTTTTCCAAACCAATCGGGAGCAATACCACCGGTGACCATTAGAGCTGCTCCACCCTCAGCGCGCAAAGCGTAATACTTTGCCATTTTCTGAAACCCATTGGGTTCTTCTTCCAGTCCCGTGTGCATACTACCCATTAGCACGCGATTGGGCAAAGTAAAAGCACCCAGATCGATGGGCTTAAATAAATGTGGGAAAGCGGATTGGTCCATACCGCAATTTAGTTGTTGCGGGCATTATTGCCGACCTTAATTTTTGATCAAATACCAAACACCCGATGTGGAGACCACGCTGAAGTCACATTGTTATGGCAAAAGAAGGTTCAAAAAGACCCGTAAAAACTCATGTTAGCGATAGAAATCTGCCACTAAACCAATCGCAATTATTTCGACAACAATTCGAATATGCGTGAAAGCGTCATGCCATTGAGATCTGGCACCACCACACTTGCATGTCCTAAAACGGCTGGTTCGCCAATTCCAATACAAGGGAAACCGCCATCTATAGCGGCCTGTACGCCACTGATGGCATCCTCAAAAACCACGCATTCTTTGGGTTGCAAGTGTAAGGCAGAAGCACCTCTTAAAAACACTTCAGGATGAGGTTTGCTCATATGAATAATGGTACCGTCAATGATGGTGTCGAACAATTCAAATATCCCCAATTTCTCAAGGATCATGACGCTATTCTTGCTTGAGGAACCTAAACCAATCTTGATATTATTTTCTTTCAGATTCAATAAAAGCTGATGCGCTCCGGGAAGCATCTCCTCGGGATTTACGTCGGCGACATAATCGAGATACCATTTGTTTTTGAGCTCCATCAGTTCGAGTTTCTTGGCATTGTTGAGCACCAGATTGCCCCATTGCAAAATACGCTCAAGAGA